>MWDY01000182.1 GCA_002070755.1 Spirochaetes bacterium ADurb.Bin110
TACCAAAACAAGGTTTTCCTTGATATCACAAATGTGCACGACACCGAGGGCAGATACACAAGGCTCTTTGAAATAGTTGACTCGAGAGGAATAGCCGACCTGGACGATGCCTTGCTTGAGGCTGACCAACCCGAGCTCTATCGATCGCTCCATAATGCGATCAGCAGCCTCAGCAGCATAGAGACGATTCAAAATCTATCAAAGGAAGAAGCTATTCAAAGAGCGACTATTTTTTCGGAAATTTTCTTTTCGAGGCTTTGCGAGATTGCAGGAAGTGACGATACCCTCGCCGCCTCCCGAAGCGACTCGGTTCAAGCCGCAAGCTCGTGGCTTAAAATAGTGCTCAGGCTGCTCTACGGAACTTTAGAATCTGACAGCGGTACCGGTACTGCCGCTACGGTTATTGGTCATGGAAGTAGTGAATCCGATTCGGAATATCAGCAATATAGACTGATCCTCTTGATCTATTCGTTCACGAGGGCTCTAGTAAGGGCTTTCGCCGCAGATGGACTCAATGAGGAAGCAGCTCGAATAGTCAAAGAATATCGAATTTCAAAAAAACTGACGGAATTAGCAGTCGGATTGAGTCGCAGAAGCGATAATCGCGACGCAGAATACCATGTTTCAATTTGTGCGGAAATAGCAATTGCTTGGGCATTGAGGCAAAATAGACTTCTTTTTGAAACAGAAGGTACAACCAATACTTCTCAAGCTCCAGACAAGCGCGCTAATGAAATCTGCGCATGGGCTTTTTCTAATCCTCTAATGCGCGAAGCTCTCAATATAAATCAATATCGCGACATAGAATATTTTAATAAGGAGCGGTTTGAAGCCTTTATTAGTCTTTTGCCAGCTTTTGCATGGATCGATTCGATTCAAGATGAAACCAAGGGAAAAGAATGGAAAGAATATCTATCATGGAAAGAAGTCGCTGAAATACTGAGAGAGAAAGCAATTGCCACAGGCTATAGGACGGGCACAATGCTTGAATATATGGCCTCTATAGCGCAAACATAGAGAAAGGCTAAAGATAACAAGCATTTTTAGGGAAGATTATTCGAGTTATGCCAAAATCTGTAAATTCGACCATAATAGCGGAGCGATTTCGATCTCTTTTTGAAACACCGCTTGGTCGGGATATTGTGCAAAACCTGCAAGACGAGAATGTCGTTTTTGTTTTTCCTTCACAGGACACCGCCGATTCGTGGGCTAATGCTATTGTAAAAGCTGAAATAACCAGAGCAGTGGCTCTCAATCGTTTTATGGGTTTCGAGAATTTTCTGTTATATGTAGCAAAGGCAAATGAACATGATGATCTATGCGCGCTAAAGCCTATCGACCGCTGGATCTGGGCACTTCAAGTGCTTTCAAAAGAACATAATATAGGAGAAAAAAGGTCTGATAAAGGATTGTCTGCTTTGCTTCCTTCGCTTCCTACGATGGAAATATCGACCAAGAATCTTACAAGGCTCGTGCAACTTGTCCCCTCTCTATTCGAAATCGAAGGCCTGACAAAAGGTAGCACTGCGCTCGATATATCTTCATATCGCTTCATAGAGGAAGAATTGGAAGCCATAGATTTACTCGCTGAAGACTATTTCGATTTTCTTGATCGCTCTAAACTTATCGATGCACATGGCTGCCCTCTTGACTTGCCAAAGTGCATAAAAGTTCGAGCTTATGGGCTCAAAGATGATTTTATCCGATTTGGGCTTATAGATATAAAAAAGCCGAGCGATAGAAATACTGGTTTCAACGGAATCTTGAGCGAAAAAGCAAGCACTAAAGAATCCCTCAAGGTTAACGGCCAGATTGTTTTCCCAGACATCATCGATCAAGAGAGAGCGATAAAGACTCCTATTCTTTACCGCGAATTCGGCTCCTCGCTTGATGAATTCGAATGGATACTGGAAGAAATATCGAACGAAATCGAACAGGGTATCGAGCCTGAAGATATCGCTATATCGGTATGTGGGCTAAATGCAAAAAAGGCGGCTTGGATTCGTCAGATTGCCACTGAATATGGTGTTCCAATCTCTATTCGCCGAGGCAAGCCACTATCCATATCGCCATTTGGAAGACTGCTGGTTGCGATTCAAGATGCTGCCCGGGAAGGCTTAACGCTTGAAAGTCTCGATGCATTTGCGGAACTTGCCAATATCGCAAAACGCGATCCAGAGGGCTGGAAAGCACTGCGAGATACAGCGCTGCATCTACATCTGCCTTCGCCATCTCCAAATGCCGCATATATACACAGTCTATGGAAAGATGCTGTTAAGACAGGCCAATGTCCCGAATCGACGGCTCAGATGTATCAAAGGCTTTGGGAAAGCATTTTGTTTATTTCCAAGGCTAGCTCATTCTCCAAGCTTTATGATTATATACTCGGTTTTCTCGAGCGTTGGGTCGATACAAGCGGATTCGGAGCCAATATCCAGACAGATCGCTCGATGCGTCTTGCCCTAGATGAACTCCAGGGTTGGATAGACCATGAATACATTTCTCCAAACCTCTCTATTCCGCCATTTGAACTCTTCATTGCTGTGCTGGAATCAAAGAGCTATATACCTCTCGTAGAAGAGAATGCGGTGCATGTTTACGACTTCGATACAACTGCAGGAATTGCCGTTCTTTCCCATTATATTGCAGGAGCCTCGCAGGAAGGTTTGGCTTCTTCGCTCAAATTCAGAAGCGCCCTTCCACCGGAGCTTGCAGGTCTAATCCACCAGGAAAATACAGAAAAGGCTTATGAAGCCATAAATCTCCATCAAGTCTCGCCGACTCAGTTCTCTTTTGCGACCGAAAGTTTTGAAGATTTTGAGGCAGCCTATCCACTATTCCCTCCTCCAGTAAAGACTGCCACCCATACAAAGCATAGGCTTCGACCTATCTTGGTTTCTGAAGAACAAAAAACTGCTACAAAGAACTATTCTCATCCAAAACCTATCGAGACCGCAATAGCACGTCGTTTTCTGGATGAAACTAAAAGTATGGATTTAGGAAAGAATTATTCTATTTTCAGCCCTTCTTCGCTCGAAGACCGATCGCGGTGTGGGTTTCGCTGGTTTGCCAGCAAGATTGGGCTAGGAGATGCATATGCTAGAGACGATAGCGCCATAGCCATCGGTACCTTTTATCATCGCGCATATAGACTCGCTATCCAAAGACTTCTGCGAAACCATAAAGATGGCCAAGCTGAAAATGAATTTCAGAGAGCTCTAGACTCAGCCCTACGCATCGAAACAGAGAGAATTCTCCTCGAGTATGGCAATGGGCTTCGCCCCATCCTATCGGCTCTTGTACCACGTGCAAGCCATAGGCTCCATGAACTTTGGAATTTCGAGAGGACAATGTTTTCAGCCTACAAGCGCGAAGGATTTGAAGTGGAGCTTCGGCATGAATTTACAGATGAAGAAGCAATTCTCGGAGGAAGAATCGACTGCCTCTTTAGCAGGCAAGATGAAAGCCTTG
>MWDY01000183.1 GCA_002070755.1 Spirochaetes bacterium ADurb.Bin110
GCCAATGTCTCCAATAGCTGCTGCACCAAGCATAGCATCTATAATTGCATGCCAAAGCACATCGCCATCAGAATACCCGGCTTCGCCTTTTTCGCTTTCGATTAGAACACCTGCAAGCAGTAAAGGTCTTCCGTCCACAAGAGGATGAATATCATATCCTAAGCCAATACTAAGAGGCATTTTGAAAGAGTGCGATTCCAGTGAGGATATACCTGCCACGAGATCTTCCTTAAAAGTGATTTTGCGGTTCTGGCGTTCTCCCTCAATCCATGAAACAGGACCAACATAGCGATCCCAGATCATGGTGTCGTCTGTCGCTTTCAAACCCTCTCGATGTGCGAGCTCGTGGGCTGCAAGAATCTCGGGGAAAGAAAAAGCCTGTGGTGTCTGCGCGCTCATTATGATCCCCCTCGCAGGATGATCATGAATAAGGTCACCTTCTACAATCTTTGGCGTTTCTGTCAGGGGCATAAGAGGTAGACAAGCTCCTCTTTCCCTAGCGTAGTCAATGGTTTTTTCTATGAGTTTTTTAGAGATCCACGGGCGAGCCCCATCATGGATGAGAACGATACCATCATCATAGCAATGCGCTGCAAGCTCTCTAAGACCAAAAAGCACAGATTCTTGTCTGCTTTTACCACCCTCTGCAATCATAAATCCGGATTTAAGACTTGCTAAAGCTGGCTTCAATTTGGATTTGGAAAAAAGTTCTTCGAACTTTGATTTTTCCCCTTGTGGGCAAGTAATCAGAATCGCATTGCAAAAGGGGATAAATGGCTCGACGGCTCGCTCCAATACAGTAAGACCTCCTAATTTTTCCAGTTCTTTTTTGGAGCCGCCATAACGCGAGCTCGAACCAGCAGCAGTTATAAGCCCGAAGATCGGTCCCTCGATGGGCAGCTTGTGAATATGGATGGTTTTTTGAACAGGCAAGCTCATTTTTCTAGATTTTCGCGAATAATCGCAGCTATCTCTTCTTTAGGACGATCTAGCGCAAAAGCAATCTCATCTTGCAGCAGATTTAGTGCTGATTCATACAATTTGCGCTCAAGAATAGGAAGTTCCTTGATCTTGGAGCGCTGATAGAGTGAGCGTACGACTGCTGCAATATCCATGATCGAACCTTTCTTGAGCAAGTCGAGATTCATCTGATATCGCAGTTTCCAATCTGAAGGAATCGTGGACGCGGCTTTCGATATCGAATCGAGCGCTATCTCAGCCTCCTCCTTGGAGACGAGCGAACGTATCCCTAGCGCTTCCACCTTATCAACGGGCACCATGACAGTCATATCAGAAAATTCGAGGTAGATAATATAATAAAGTGTTTTTTGACTATTGAATGTCTTTTCTCGAATCTCCATTATGCGTCCAACACCTTGGCTTGGATAGACCACACGCTGATCCACAAGAAAAGTTGTAGTTTGATCATTAGGCATAGATTATTTATGATAGCAGAAAACCAGATGATAGTCAAAACACCCTTATCGGGCGTCGTATGACGACTAGCAATGCTTATTTCCCAAACAAAGAGATAATCGGCTCGATCCAACCTAAGAACCAGGCTGCAACTACTAGAACGATGAGCATAATCAGTATGCAGAATAGCCAGGGTTTTCTCTTGGGAGCGTAGGGATCATTGAGTGTCCTCATCGAATTGGGTGGAAGAGTAGCCAGATGACTCAAAGAACTGCCGAAAATAATGTTCAACAGTAGATGTCCATTCACAGCCCAACCTTCTGCATTCAATATTGGACTTAGATCTCTTTTCCTCAGCTTGATTGCAGCGAGGATCATTGATGGGCCAGAAATGAGAAGGAAAACCGCTGCGATTCCTAGCGGCATCCATACCCCTAAGCCTATGAACAGGCTCAAGATGCTGGTGATCATCGCACCGATGCTCCCCAGGGCAACGCCAATGGCAGCGACTGTCCCTACATCGATTTTCTTGGCAATTGCTTGACCATTTGTCTGAGGACTTTCAACAGATGGCTCCAAGGTTTTTTCTGCAGCGTTTTTCATTTGATTTTGTCGCTCTGATTCGGTAGCACTTGCTCTTTTGACAATAAGGCTTTCTATTGTGCGCGCGAGCCATCTATAAGGGCTAAAAAAAGCCTCGCGAATGCTGATAGGTTGAATCAAGACTTTCGTAATCGTTGCATTCCAATTTGCGCCCTCATCATCTACATATATGCCATTTCGGCCGACATAAATGCCATCAGCTTCGCCCGCAGTGATCCCAGCTATGATCGTTCTTTTCTCTCCTGAAGTCCGGGAAATATCGCAATAGACCAAATACATATTGGAAAGGCCGGCTAGAGAAGGATGGGCGTTGGGATTGTTCACATCTAGACAGAGTTCGAATTCACGGCCATCTAGGAATAGTCTACCGCTCTGAAAGATGCTTTTGCGAGTTGCATAGAAATCGTCCATGGTAACAAAATTGCGGAGTATTTTTAGAAAATCTTGTTTGATGATGAGAAGATCATGGAGTTGTCGGAGTGCTTCCGCTCTCGGAGCTTCTTCCAGATCCTTCTCTATTAGTGATATCAATTTATTATAGCTACTGTCTTGAATCATCTCTGTAAGGCATACAAGCGGAATCGATTGCGCTCTGACTACAGGCTTTGCGGCGAGCCAAGTTGCATACTTTTCCATGTCATCTACAATTCGTTTCCAGCTTTCTCTTTTGAGTTGTGCGTTTAGCCCATAAGCTGTGCTTGCTATTCTGAAAAACGCTTTTGCTTGTGGCTCGTAGAAAGGATTGAATGGTGCATTGAAATCCAGAATTCCATCAGTTTGAGGGATTGATAGCGGCAAGGCCATAAGGGTCTCTCTATTGTCTTCAGGCGCACTGCTTAGAGCCTCTGTCATTTTGAACATAAGAGCATTGAGAGCGTCGGGTCTTCCCGCAAGGCCGAGAACCGCACATTTTTGAAAGTAATCGTCAATAATAGTTGCAACCGATTTATAAGCTGCAAGAGCTGCATCTAGGTCTTTAAAGGGGAGCTCTTTTTTCAAGGTTTCGCCTAGTTCAATCCATGAAAGGAAATCTTGAGCATCCTTTCTAAAAGCTTCTATTGAGGCTAGATCCACTCCCATGTTTCCGGAACTGTCCCGTTTACAGTAGCCTCCTGCAATTAGTGCGGCGATATATTCTTTCACTTCTGGTTCATCAGTTGATTCTATAACTATGACACCATCGCCATTCCATCGCTGCGTATTAAAAAGCTCTATTGCCTTGTCGACAATGTCTAGATCGATCTCATCGATATTAGAGCCTGCAATCTGTGCCGCAATTCTGCAAGCATTATTGATTGATTTATCTTTGATAGATTCTAGTCTTAGCGATGTGTTTTCGCTAAAGAGCACATCTAAGCTTGTAAAAGCAGCTTTCAGTTTTTCAATCGCATCGAGTATTTCCTCAGTTTTGACTTTACCGTCATGATCGACATCGAGCAATTTCAATGCGTCACTGCATCTGTGCTGAGATATTGGCATAGTAAGGACAACCCAAAGTTTGGGATCTAGTTCTGCAAGAGCTTCGATATCCGCGCTTGTCTGCAAAACAACTTGATCCATTCCGCCTATACGCCGAAAACGCCAGGTATGTGCTTTTTCTTTCATCTTTGTCCCCTTGGGTTCGAGTCTCTATCCAGTTGTACTCTGATTGTAATGAGAAATGAGTAAGAGAAGAAGGGAGAATATCAGTATTGATATAAGAGCATGTTTCCAAGCTATTTCCTTTTTAAATAACGACTTTGAAAGAGATTATTCATCTCTTTGGTAGTTTAAAAATGCAGGCAAATTGACTAATCATAATGACAATGGAAAAGCAAAAAGGGCTTGCAAATCATTTAGATGTGATAATCTATGATTTTTAGCCCCTAGGGGAATCGAACCCCTCTTTAAAGATTGAGAATCTTTTGTCCTGACCGATAGACGAAGGGGCCTCG
>MWDY01000184.1 GCA_002070755.1 Spirochaetes bacterium ADurb.Bin110
GCCTGTCAGCATAATCACAACGCGCGCTTCGGGATCGAGCTCTGAGCGCACCTTCATAAATCCCGCAAAGGCGCAGGCGCTCGAAGGCTCGGCGAAGAGACCAGATAGCCTTGCAACATAAGTTTGAGCCCTAAGGATTTCCTCATCCGAAACAACAACGACGCGACCGCTGTGCTTTTTAAGCTTATATAGAGTAAAATAGCCATTTCTCGGCATATCGACTGCTATCGAATCGGCTATAGTTCGCGATGGACGCGCTTCGAAAACACCTGTTGCCAGTGCTCGGGCTATTGCACACGAACCTTCGGCCTGGGCTGCCCATACTGTCGGCATTCTATCGATCCAACCAAGCCGCAGGAGGTCTTCGAAACCTCGGATCAGCCCTGAGAGAATTACACCATCTCCTGTGGGTACAAAGACATGGTCAGGTGCAAGATAGTCTTGAATGCTGAAAGCCTTTAGGTTTTTATCTTGGCTTGGATTTGTGTTTATACCATGTTTTCTTGAATTATTTTCAGCCTTTGCGAGATCTTTGGCTATTTCGAAGCTTGCGGTTTTCTTGCCCTCTATTGTCAGTGGATTGTATGCGGTGTTGCGCGAAAGCATTCCGGTTGCCATAGAGTATTCGAGCGATTTATCGAAAGCGAGGTCATATGTGCCATCGACCTCGATAAGCTCTGCGCCATACTGCAGAATTTGGACTCGCTTTGCTATAGGGGCTGACTTTGGAACATAGACTTTTATCGCTATGCCAGACGCGGCTCCAATGCAGGCCATGCTCGATGCGGCATTTCCAGTCGAAGCAAGGACAATTTCTTTTATGCCGAATTTGCGCGCAAAAGCTGCCAGAAGCCAGCTCGCTCTATCTTTATACGAGCCAGAGGGATTACAGGTATCATCCTTGAGATAGAGATTAGGCATTCCAAGCTCAGTCCGTAATCGTTCGGGAGCCCATAATGGCGTTTGGCCTACAGGAATTGGAGGAAAGAAGGATTCTTCCACGGGGAGGGGTATGGAGCCTCTAGAAGGATTTTCTCCTTCCCAAGAGCATTCTAGTACGCCCCGCAAGGGCTCATTTGGTTTCTGAGCTTCTGCACAGCTATCGCATAGATAGCGCCCCGGTTCGATTGGATATGTTTTTCTGCATAAAGGACAGCGATAGAACCATTTCATAGCTTTCGTGCCTCGATGATTTATCTCTCTCAAGTTGGCAAAGCCAATAGCGCAAAGGGGAGGGCTGCATAGAAGGCTGCGGCTATCTCAAGATCATCTATACGCGTAATCTCATTGGGTGCATGTGCTTGGGCCTCATCTCCTGGTCCGAATCCGATCACCGGGATATTATGGCGGCCACAGATCGCAACGGCATTTGTCGAGAAGGTCCATTTGTCGACGATAGGCTTTTCCCCAAAGAGCGCGTCATATGCTTCGACGCCGGATCTCACAAGGATGTGATTCTCAGGAATTTTCCAGGTCGGGAAA
This sequence comes from Spirochaetes bacterium ADurb.Bin110, assembly GCA_002070755.1. The sequence goes on from MWDY01000184.1 coordinate 1,483, forward strand.
TAGAGTTCCTGGTGATACTCCGTTCCGGTCCAGGCTGGCTTTCTGTATTCAGGCATATAGACAGTAAAGTCATTCACACCCGCCTCTTTTAGAGCATCCTCTACCTGGGCAATAGCGCTTTTATCGGTTTCTCCCCAGGTTAGCCGGCGATCACAATATAGCATCGCTTGGTCTGGTACGGCGCACTGGCTTGGACCATGTACATCTATCTGGCTCACAGTTATTGTACCTTTTCCAAGGAAATGATCATCGTCGGGTAAAAGCTGAGTATTGAGTTTTTCGACCGCCAGGGCAGCTCGAGCCGCTTTATATGCGGCACTATCGCCGCGCTCCGGAGCCGACCCATGGCAAGAGATTCCTTTGATATCGATTTGGATTTCCATACGTCCACGGTGGCCTCGATAGAGCCTGCAGGAAGTTGGTTCGGTAGATATTACGAAATCGGGAATGAATTTTTCTTCTTCGATGAGATATTTCCAACACATACCATCGCAGTCTTCTTCGATCGTAGTGAATGAAAACCAGATTTCATAGTCTCCCTGATAAGCCAACTCTTTTAAAATACGCGCTGCAGTGATCATTGAGGCAGCTCCGCCAAGCTGATCGGAAGCTCCTCTCCCATATACAAGGCCATCCTTGATCAATCCCGAAAAAGGAGGGGTTTCCCATTGTGATTCATCGCCGACGCCAACGGTGTCGATATGTGCATCGAATACAAGCTTTTTCGAGCCTTTTCCCACTCGGCCGAGCAGGGATCCAAGCCCATCGATCCAGAGATCCTCCATGCCGGCTTCCTCGCATAGCTGCTTCAAAAGCTGAATGCGTTCTTTTTCTGTAGTGGAAAATGCTGGTACTCTAATGATTTTGCTCAGATTCAGGGCAGTATAATCGCGATATTCATGAGCTTTTTCTAGAATCTTGGTTGTTTGCATTTATTACCTCTCTTCCATTCTTTTCCAAAGCCTTAAGGCTTGATAACGTGCATCTGCTTCGATAGCTATATCATCATACATTGGTCTATGATCGAGAATCCGAATTTTCCCTGCAACTATCACTGTACGAGCTGACCTACTGGACATTCCAAACGCAAAGTGTCCTGCGATATTTGCTCCCACAAGCGGAGTAGGGGGGTCATAATCCCAGAGCACTAGGTCTGCCGGAGCGCCTTGCTTTATTGTACCGAATCCAGGAAATGTCGGCTCGAAGTCCTTTGAGAAATATCGCTCAATGAGGAGATTGCCTCTGTGCAATGCCTTAAGAAAGTCAGCCGGCCACCATGGGCCTTGACTTTCGCGCTGCCTGAAAACTGCGAATTTGAATTCCTCGAGCATATCTGCACCCATGCCATCCGTTCCCAGCACGACATTCTTGAATGTCGGCAATAGAGCGTTGTAGCCGACTGCATTGTTCATATTGGAACGAGCATTGTGGGCAAGAAAGGCATCCCTGGCATTCATTATTTCGACTTCGGAAGGGGTGAGCCATACACCATGGCCAATTATTCCACGGGAAGTCAGCGCTCCTACAGCATCAATGCGCTCTACAGGATCCTTACTAAAGCGATATCTAGCATCGACAGCATCGAACTTATCTTCTGCTAAATGAATATGAATACCTCTTCCAGTCTCTTGAACTGCTTCGGCAAGACCTTCCAGAGTCTCATTGCTGAGGGTAAAGCTAGCATGTGCGCCGATAGCAGCTTCGACAAGAGGCTTTTGGCCCGATGCACGGATGCTATCTACCTCCTTGGTGAATCTTACATTTTCTGCGATTCCAGCACGGGCTTCAGCCATTCCATTGCGATCAGTGGTTTCGTAGCATAGTATCCCGCGCAAACCTGTATCTTCATAGGCTTTTCGTATAATTGAAAGACTATCAGCAATGCATTCAGGTCCAGCATGATGGTCGACAAGGCTTGTGACCCCTGCCTTGAGCGCGTCGGAACAACCCGCAAGGGCGCTAGCTTGCAGAATCTCAGGGTCGATTGCTCGATCCAGGCGCCACCACAGATGTTCGAGAAGCTGCGCAAAATCCTTAGATGGCGCAATATCGACAAGCATCCCACGCGAAAGCACTGAGTATAGATGAGTATGCGCGCATACAAGTCCTGGTGAAAGGAATCCTCCATCTCCCGCCAGTTTTGCTTTAGGGTATTTTGTCTGCAAAGATGCTCCAATCTCAGCAATAGTACCGCCATGTGCTCCTTCGTTTGGCTCATATACCGCTATGTCTATTGGCTCGGAAACCAAAGGCGGATCCAGTTCCATGATTCTTGCATTGCGAAACAAAATCATTCATGCACCTCCACGAGATAATTATGCTCAGACCATACTACACGGGCTAATGCCAAGATTGCGCTATGCACGGATAGGGAAATAACTCCATTCCAGGCAAAAAATGGCAGTTCAGCGACAGATTCTCCTGCTTTTGCTCGGAAAACCAGATATGGTCTTTCCCTATTTCCCGAAAAAGCAAAACCTGCATTGTTTGAAGCACGGAGATCACCTACGGTATCGAAGAGCGTCGGTTTATCTCTATAGGGTTCGCCCTTCCATAGACAAAAACGCCCGCAGTTACCGCACTCATTGCAGAGTCGATCTATATGTAAAATTTGGGCAGGTTGATCGAACAATCTTCCTGTTTCTATGATCATATTCGCCCGGTTAGGGCAGACTTCGACACATCGCAGACAGGCCGAATCACATGCTAGACAGCGCTCCGCTTCTATTGCCGCGAATGAAGAGTCATCCATAGGCAGAGATTCCAGTATCTTACCGCGATTTAAGCGAGACGTGCTGTCCCATAAAGGAGCTCGATAGTCATTATTGATTACTTCTATTTCCCTTTTCTTGAGAATGGCTAAGGCTGCTGCTCGACCATCCGCTTCCGAGGCAATAATCGAAGAAGGTCCCCTGCGCGCATCGCCACAGATGTAGATTCCGGGAATCGAAGATTCCATTGTCTCTTCGTCTACGATGGGAAGGCCATTTTTCGCTACTTCGATTCCAAAATTCAGGAAGAGTGTGGGATCAGGAGCTTCTCCCACTGCGGTAATCATAAGGTCGCAAGGAAGTGTAAATGTTTCATCAGTTGGTACAGGGCTAGGCCGGCCAGACTCATCTTTCTCACCTAGTTTCATGCGGCGCAATGTTATTATGCCTGGCCCTAGCGCTTCAGGGAGCGTCAACTCGAGGAAAATAGATTCTTGATTGTTTTCTTCTGAAAATGAATCTTGGGAAGATGGGGGATCTTGAGAAAAAAATGAAGCTAGATTATCACGGCTAATCATGAGTGAGGTTGCTTCCGCGATTGCATTTGCAAGTTCTTCCTTATCTGCAGGCATCTCGTTTTTGCTGCGTCGATAAGACCAGTAGACATGTTCTATACCAGGGATTCTAGATGCCAACCTAACTGCGTCGCATGCAGTGTTGCCTCCTCCCACAACAAGTACATTTTTCGCTCCACTAAGAGGATCAAGTCCTTTTTCCATGCAAGAGCGGAGAAAATCGAGCGCATGCAGGACTCTTACACCATCGCCATCAAGTTTTAAATTGCGGGCATGGTATGCTCCATGAGCAATGACGATGGAATCGAATTCATCTCTTTTTAGGGCTTCACAAGCTTCTGTAGTAGAAATCTCAGTACCAAATCGAAACTCTACACCGAGTTTTTCTAGTCTATCGATATCCGATGCAATATCCTCCCGAGAAATTCTGAAAGAAGGAATGACCGTAGAAGGTACGCCGCCAGCAATAGGCAATTTTTCAAAAACAACAACTCTCTGTCCATGCTGAGCCAAATACCAAGCGCATGCTAGCCCTGCGGGCCCAGAGCCAATTATCGCTGTCTTTCCAATCGCTTCTCCAGGCCATGCAGGTCGTATTTCATTTCTCGATTCTAGGTTTGCCGCCCGTACGGTGGACAATTTAACATCCCGGATGCGAACGGCACCCTCATAATCCACACGCGAACAATGTTCCTGGCAGATATGGTCACATAGAATTCCAGTTATTGTGGGCAGTGGATTATCCGAAATAATAATGGAAAGCCCTCTATTTGCATCGCCAGTTCCCGTTGCAGCAACATATGCTGGTACTTTTTGTCCGACGGGACATGCTTCGATGCAGGGTGCAGCAAAACAATCAAATAGCGGCAAAGGACCTTCAATGGAAGCCATTCCTTCTTTCCATTCCTTGCGGTAATAGGGTTTTGAAAAGACTCCTTCGGCAAGTGCATCTAAAGCTACGGAATCCGGCCTCTCGGGCGCAAATGGCAGACTTGCGAGTACATCTTTCACCATATGTCCTAAGCGCTGATAACCACCTGGTTTCAGTAAATCGGTTGCAATTGTCAGTGGGCCTAATCCTGCTCTGATTAGGTCGGCCGCATTGAAGGCGGATACGCCGCCGCAATAAGAAAACCGTGCTCCAAAATCAGGCAAAGCATGAGCTAGGCTTGCTGCAAGATGGATTGTGATCGGGAAAAGGGCCCGGCCTGAGAGATATCGCTCCATACCAGGTAAATAATCACCGTTATTTATATTGGCCAGAGTATTAGAAAGCTTAATGCCAAATCTCCTTCCTCTGTTGGCTGCAACCTCGCCGAGTGTGTTTATGAGCGATATCGCCATGTCGAATTGCAGATCGTTCTCGAAACTCTCGCGCTTTAGGACAATATCCTTCCATCCAAGTCTATTGAGAATAGTTCGTGCATTTTCGTAGCCAAGAAGGGTTGGGTTGAGCTTTATGTAGGTGTCAAAGCCTTTCTCCTCAATGAGATAGCGGCCTATGCGCTCAATTTCGTCAGGAGGACAGCCATGCATGGTCGAGAGCGTCACCGAATGTACAGGTCGAACCGGCATGTGTTCTGCTATGGAACGGGCTTTCTCGAGCGCTTGAGATCCAAAAGCCTGCATAAAAAGTGGAGATTCGACGAAAGACTTTAGCTCTTCAAGCGCAGGTTCCCAATAAGAGCCTGTTTCGGGTCTGCGCATACCTTCGATAAAAGCGTCCATTTTTTCGCTCTTGAGGCCTTCCAGTGTGTAACCAACCGACATATTGAATAAAAAATCGCTTGGTTTATGTGACCATATTCTTGCAAAAAGATTGATGACTATCCAGGCGTTTATATATTCAATACGCGCTTCTTCAAGCGAAAGCTCGGTGGACCATTCAACATTGTATCCCTCATCGAGCGCATCGATACAGGGTTTGTCGATGTCGAGATGATCGTTCTCCTGCACCGTTTTTAATTCGAATACTCTCGCTCCCGAAAGGTATGCTGCGATAAGGTTGGGAGCAATCTGCGTGTGCGGCCCTGCTGCAGGCCCAAGCGGAATGCTTATCGTAGAGGCCATTACTGGCATGGCTGAGCTCTCCGCTTCCTGTTCGAATATATCTAACCAAGTAGATTCTGGAATTTCGAAAATGCTGCGTTTTGCTATGTACTCTCCTGTAATGCGCATAAACAGAGCCGGCAGTGCTGTTGTTTTCATTATCTTGCTCATCGATACCCCCAAGTAAGAAATGTGCCATAACCAGGTTTGGCAAGAATCATACCTTCATCATTAGAAAATACAGGATCTTTGGGCACTCCGAGCGCTGCGGCAAGCCTAACCGAGGCATATACGCAAGAACCTCGCACCCATGTGCCTTCGATGCGTCCCGAAAGCACCATTCCCGCAAAAGGCGTTATCGCGCTTTTGCTCATCATGGCCGAAGGGTTGAGTCGCCTTGTATGCTCTGGATCGACAAGGACAATATCAGCATCTTTACCAGGAGAAAGCGAGCCCTTTCCTTGCCAAAGCCCATACCTTCTTGCTGCTCCACCGCTCGTCACTTCGAGAAAACGATCGAGTGAGAGCCTCTTGGCAAACAACCCCTCAGATAGCATGTAAGGAAAGAGTGTTCCAGTGCCGGGAATGCCGCCATATGCCGTCATTGGGTCATCTGTGAATTTCTCGTAATCGGGTGCTCCCGCATGATCAGATGTGACAAAGTTGATCTTTCCATCGGCGAGAAGGTGCCATAGCATCGCTTTTTGTTCTGGGCTTTTCACTGGTGGAGCCGTCTTGAGAGCAGCTCCGAGGCGAGTGAAGTCCGTCTCATCGAACGCAAGGTAATGAGCGCAGGTCTCGCATGTGGCACCGCGCTCAAAAGCCATTATGGCGGCCTTAGCGGTACCGACATGGACAATGTGTACATATTTGGCATATTGTCCTGCAAGTTTTAGAGCCTTCATCACCGCTACGATTTCCGCATCCATCGGACGCGAGGCATAGTAATCTATCCACTGCGGTTTTTGTTGGCCACGCAGTAATTCTCTTTCCTTGGTTGCTTCCGAAATTACATAAGGATCCTCTGCATGCAGAAGAAGAGGGCGTCCCTCTTTTCCGCATGCTTGCGCAGCAGCAGCGAATTGAGTCTCGTCTACTGCAGGGAATGTGTCCATGCCTGAGATGAAATAGGATTTGAAGCCAAGCACTCGAGGAGTAAGCGATGTTATAAGTTCAGGAATATGTTCGGGAGCCGTATTCCCATTTATGCCACCGTAAAAGCCGAAATCGACCAACGCTTTTTTTTGAATGATAGATAGCTTCTGTTCGAGTGCCTCATCAGAGATGATGGGTGGAATGGAAGTACAGGGCATATCTATGACGGTGGTAACACCTCCTCGGGCTGCTTCTGCGGAGCCATGCAGAAAATCCTCGCGATGCGTAAAGCCAGGCTCATCGAAGTGAACATGGGGATCTATTGCACCTGGAAATGCGAGAAGCCCATGCGCATCTATGATCTCTTCATCATCATATGCATGAAGCTTATTTGCTTTATTCGCCCCGGAATCTATATTCTCTAGCGGATTTTCTTTTTTTTTCTCAATGCCTGCTTCCTTGATAGAGGCAATTTTACCGTCCTTTATGAAAATATCGACAAGCCGAAAATCGCGTTCACCAGGCAACGCCGCGGCGACATTTGCTAGTATCATTCTGCTTCTCCCTGCCAAGAATATTCCGCATCAGGCTTTTGTCCTCATGTGGTTTTCTGTTGCTTTATCTATTTTGTTTTGCTCTGAAATGAGCAGCTTCATTATTTTCTCTGGGATAAGAGGCAGATCGTAATATTCGAGCGTCTTTCCTGTTGCGGCTCTAATGGCCTCGAGAACCGCAAAATAGCCTGCTATACCGTATTGTAGCGGAGGCTCGCCAACTGCCTTTGAGTTGTAGGGTGCAAAGGGATTCTCGAGGCTTGGCAGGAATTCGATATCTATATTTGGAGGTATAAAGCTTATATCGGGCACTTTATAGGTAGATAACGTGTCCGAAACAGGCTTACCGTCGGGCTCGAAGCGAAGATCTTCGAGCAGAGCCCAACCCAGCCCCTGCGCAAGGGCTCCTTCTATCTGGCCTATATCGACGCTTTCATCGATACTCTCACCAATATCGTGGACAATTGTTGCGCTGTCGATTGTATAGGTACCTCGTAGGATATCTATGGAGGCTTCTACCAGTGCCGCGCCATATACATGATAGGCAAAGGGTTTTCCACGCTCTGTTTTCATATCATATTCGAGCATCGGCGTCGCATAGAATCCATGCGCGGATAGATCTTGACGCGTTGCGTTCATGGCCTCGATAAGCTCCTCCCAACTGAGATGGCTAGATGTCCCATCTACTAGTACTGCTCCTTCTTTGATATCGATCTTTTCGAGATCGACCATAAGGAGCTCTGCGGCTTTCTTCAAGAGTCTTCCTCGGATTTCCTGGCATGCAATTTTTGCCGCCATACCATTCATGTCAGATCCCGTGCTCGCGGCGGTCGGCACGGTGTTGGCTACTGTCAAAGTTGTAGTGCGCTGAACCGTGACTCGATCTATTGGAACACCAAGAGTCTTTGCAACAATTATCGCAATTTTGCGTGCCACTTGTTGGCCCATTTCGATGGCGCCCGTCGAGACCACTACCGATCCATCTGTGTAGATATGCACAAGAGCTCCGGCTTGATTCATCTGTAGCTTCGTAAAACTTATGCCAAATGCCACGGGAATAAGGCCAACACCCTTCTTTTTTAGTCGATGTGAGGCATTGAACTCAGCGATTCTAGCTTTTAGCGCGGGATAGTCGACCTTGCACAGAAGCTGCTCGACCGAGTCCGATGCGCGTACTCTCTCCATAGTCATGCCATAATAGGTCACGTCGCCTTCTTGGAAGAGATTGTTCCGCTTTATATCGACTGGATCGATTCCCATCTTCTGTGCAAGCGCATCGATTGCCGATTCGATAACAAAGAACGCTTGAGGCCCTCCAAAACCCCTGAAAGCGGTGAAAGAGGGCAGGTTCGTATGGCACATATAGCCAGTTACCCGCACACTTGGAATCTGATATGCACCGGTGGCATGCAGCACGGTGCGTGCAAGAATTGCCGCCGATAGATCACAGGTCGAGCCAGAATTCTGGTAGTAGTCTGCCTCGAAAGCTATGAGTTTGCCGTTCGCATCTGCGCCGAGGCGAAAATCTGTGGAATAAGGATGACGCTTGCCTGTGGCTCGCATATCATCCTTGCGGTTGAGGTATATTTCGACAGGCTTTCCCGTAACCCAGGAAGCGACAGCGGCCATACATGCCCAATTGGCTCCTTGATCTTCCTTGCCGCCAAATGCTCCACCGAGGCGCCTTGCCTCGACTTCCACCATGTTCATGGGGAGGCCCAACGCTTGGGCAACGGCCCTCTGAACTCCTGTCGGCCCCTGTGTGCTCGAAATGACATGCACTCGGCGACCGTCTATCACCTGCGCTATTGCTCCCTGGGTTTCAAGATAGACATGTTCTTGTCCACCCGAATCGACTCTGCCTTCGACGACAAAGACACATCTTGAAAATGCCTCGCTCACGTTGCCACAAGCTATTGTTCGCGGTGGGAATATAAAATCTCCCTTAGAAGCCGCTTCCCTTGCATCTATTACTGCAGGAAGGTTTTCTCCTTCTATGCGCACAAGGCTCGCTGCTTTTCTAGCTAGGCTGCGAGAAGTCGCCACGACAATTGCTAAAGGCTGGCCCCAATAATGCCATTCTTCCTCTGGAAGGAGCGGCTCGTCGGGCTTGTTAAATCCAATCTGATTGGTTCCGGGGATGTCTTTTGCTAGGATGACTCGTACAGAAGCATCGAGCTCGAGAGCCTTCTCTATGTGGATAGCGTGGATTTTTCCATGTGCGCTCTGCGAAAGAACAACAACGGCCTGTAGGCAACCTGCCGGACGCGGAATATCATCTATATATTGAGTTTGTCCCAGAACATTTGGCAGCGATTCGGGTATTAAGCCCGACGAGCCACTTTCCAATTCCGCTCGACCTGCCCATATAAGACTCATGTCCGAATTCGCTTTTCGAGCCTGGAATTCGTCTTGCTCAAGTAATTCTTTATTATTCATGGAAATAGCTCCTCCGCAATACCGCTATCTTCAAAGAGGCGCACAAAATGCGCAAGCATGAGCCTATAGACCATTCTGCGCCGATATTCTTCAGATCCGCGCACATCGCTTATGGGCTTTACCGAAGCCTCAGCCAAGCTTGCCGTTTTCTTTGCAAGCTCGGCCATCGTTTTCCCATCTGAGATAGGGCAGAATGAGCCTTCGAGCAGCTCCATTGCTGCTTTGCTGACTATTGGTATAGGCGCTACTCCTCCAAGGCTTATGTGTACATCCTTGAACTTTTGCTCTTCGATTCTAAAAGATATGGCCGTATTTACGGCGGCGATATCGAGATTCTTGCGCTTGCTTGCCTTTTCAAAGGAGAATCTCCGTGCCGTCGGATCGTCACAGCATGGAATCCTGATCGCTCTGATGACTTCTGTTGTTTTTAAATCGATTGTTTTATACCCCAAAAAGAATTTTTCTAGCCTACAAGTACGCGCCTTCATAGATGAGTCAAATCCTTCCTGTACCTGCGATGAAATGATGAGTTCTGCATCGAGAGCTAATAGCATTGCCGTGATATCCGCCACTGGTGAAGCATTGACGATATTTCCGCCAATGGTAGCGAGATTGCGTATCAAGGTGCTTGCAAACATCGTTTCGAATTGCTCGATTCCCGGAACTTCTTGTCTTACAAGCTCTGAGGCAAAAAAATCCCTCACCGTAACGGCAGCACCGATTTCAAGCCACTTTTGTTCCTTTTCGTCTAAGTAAGCAATCTCTTTGAATTCCGACCTCATTCGAATCAAGAATGGCGAAAAGTCATCGCCTGGCTCGGGGTTCTTTACATAATAGTCTGTTCCTCCGCCTAATATGACAATGCCATTAGATGTTATTCTCCCCTTTGGCGCTATTTGAGGATTCTTTTCTTCTATTGAGTTCTGGGGGAATAGTCTGGATATTTCATCTGCAAATTCGCTGACAGATAGAGGAAGCACGTGAGCATCCACTAGCGCATTCAGCCTAGCCTCTGGATCAATGGGCAGGTCTTTGAATTGCTCGATAAGCCTGCGGGCTGCCCTTCGAATGGCGGCATATCCCGTGCATCGGCATAAGTTGCCATCTATGGCCCGCAAAGCATCCGCAAGGTTGAGTGGTTTCGGCTCCGCCAACCACGAAGTCAAGGCGATGATGAATCCAGGCGTGCAAAACCCGCATTGGCTTGCATTCTCATCCAAAAACGCGCGCATGACTGGCGTAAGTCCATCGTGGGTACCTTCTATTAAGCCTTCGAGCGTAATAAGATGTTTGCCTTTGAGTTCGCCAAGAGCAAGTAGGCACGAAGGAACCGCTAGATATCGCAGTTGGCCAGATGAATATTCTCCGATCAATATAGCACACGCGCCACAATCGCCCTCGCGGCATCCTTCCTTTGTTGCCATAAGGCCAAGTTCGCCTCGAATTACATCGATTGCAGGCGTACCTTCGGCTGAATGAATATCCTGCCATGTATTGTTGACTTTTATGTGCAAAGAAGCCATTTTGCTCTCCCTATTTGAAAAGTATATCATAGATTTTTTGGAAGGGCATTCATAACGCTGGGCCCGAGCGCTTGCATCCCTCTATTTATGGAAAGAGGTAAGCTTTTGGAAAGGACTTGCCTTATGCATAAAGGCTACCAAGAGGCTGAATCAATGCTTGTTTTTGACTTTTTCGTACGCGTAGAGCGATACTTTTTCGAACTTTTCGACATCGACAAGGCCTTTATCCGTAATCTTGAGGCTTGGAATCACGGGAAGGGCCATAAACGAGAGTGTCATAAGAGGAGAAGTCGCGGTCAGACCTTCTTTCTGAAAGAGTCTATCGAAATCGCTCAGCTTTTCGATAACAAAGTCGGCTGGCTTATCGCTCATGAGACCCGCAACAGGCAAAGGAAGATCCAGTAGAATCTGATCTCCCACTGCATATACTAAGCCGCCCTTGATTTTGTTGAGATGTCTGGCTGCCTTGAAGATCGATAGATCATCGACACCAGCGATGATCATATGATGTGAATCATGGCTTATGGTGCTGCCTATAGCTCCGCGTTTAAGCCCAAGTCCCTGAATGAAGCCTTTTCCAATATTCCCCGAGCCTGTGTGTCTCTCTATGACGAATATCTTTAGGATGTCGCGCTCGAGATCTGAAACGAGCGCTCCATTCTCGAAAGGAAGCTCCTCTATGCTATGTATGGTTAGCAGAGAATTCGGCTGGACTCTGATTACTCTCACCGGAGATCCCTTATCAGGAATCACAAAATCTTCGGCAGTCAACCATTTGATATTGACCGAATCTCGGATCGCTATTGGAGTTCCAGAAAAATCTTCGATCAGAGAACCATCTTTTGCAACAATCTTCCCGTTTTTAACGACCGCTTTGATTTCAAAGGATTCAAAGGATGAGAACACGATAAAATCAGCCTTATAGCCTGGAGCAATAGCACCTTGAAAAGGAATTCCAAACCATTTAGCTGCATTGCTCGAAGCTATACGAATCGCATCTATGGGATCGACACCTGCTTCCAGCATCAGCCTTAGCGAGAAGTCTATGTGACCCTCATCGCGCAGATCGTTACAATGACGGTCATCGGAACATAGCATGAAGCGTCCCGCGTTTTCGCGTCGCACCGCAGATACCAAATTGCGCAAATCCTTTGCTGTAGAACCTTCTCTCAGCATTATGTACATTCCCTTACTGACCTTCTCCAACGCCTCTTCTGCGGTGGTACACTCATGGTCAGAGCCAATACCCGCCGCTATGTAGGCCGAGAGCCGAGCTCCCGAAAGGCCAGGTGAATGTCCGTCTATAGGCCTTCCATTCGACTTGAATAGGGCGATCTTATCCATAAGCTGCGGATTCTGGGCCAAAACTCCTGGGTAGTTCATCACTTCGCCAAGCCCGAGCACGCGAGGCTCCTGCAAAAATTGATGCATATCAGAGGCATAGAGAGCCGCGCCAGCTGTATCGAAATCCGTGGCTGGCACACACGATGGAACCATAAAATAGACATCGAGGGGAATATTTTCCGAAACATTGAGCATATAGCGCATACCATCATAGCCCATCACATTGGCAATCTCATGAGGATCTGCAATTACGGTGGTGGTTCCATGAGGTATGACGACTTTCGCATATTCCGCCGGAGTTAGAAGCGAGGACTCTATGTGAACATGGGCATCGACAAGACCAGGTGCAAGATACATTCCTTTGAGGTCTATTGTTTCCTTTGCCGAAAGGCCATCGTTGACTCCGGCCACATAGCCATTCTTTATCGAGACGATAGAATCCCTGAGCAAGCGACCAGAAAGGACATCTACTAAAATACAGTTGATATAATTTATATCGCATTGCACCTTTCCAACCGCGGCGTCGATGATGTCCTTTTTCATTTTTCCTCCCTCATATATGAGGATCCAAGCGCGGCAGGCGCTCCCACTTTTTTGGATAGGGCTTCCCACCATGTAATTGCGACGAGCACAAGTATGGTACCGATATATGGCAGCATATTGAGAAAGTTCGCGGGTATGCTCGTTCCCGATGCTTGAAGACGAAACTGGACGGCATTGATTCCTCCGAACAATAGAGATCCCCACACTGCCCGCGCAGGATTCCACATCGAAAAGATAACGAGCGCAATCACAATCCATCCTCTTCCGCCAGTAATATTTTCCGACCATCCTGGTGTGTAAGAAAGAGAAAGATGAGCACCGCCTAAGGCTATCAGCATACCACCAATTATAGTATAGAAATATCTAGTTTTAGTAACATCGATTCCCATTGCATCGGCGGTATATGGATCTTCTCCCACAGAACGAAGCCATAGACCCGGCCTTGTCTTGTAAAGAAAAAACCATGCAAGAGGAATCAAAAGGTATACCAGATAGGTCATCATATCTTGATTCAAGAATGCCGAAAGAATCGGTATATCCTTTGCCCATTTCGGAGCAAAGGGCAGAATTCGCTCTGCTCTAAGGCCTACTAACCTGAAATTGTTGGATTCTGGCCCAAGCCTTTGTCCCAGAAATGATGAGAACCCCGTTCCAAAGAGCGTTATCGAAAGCCCTGATACAACCTGATTTGCCCTCATTGTTGTTGTAAGAAAAGCATGCAGCAAAGCAAGAATACCACCGATCGCCATTGCTGCCAAAATTCCCAGCATGATGCTGTGGCTATAAAAGACAGTAGCAAAAGCAGTCAAGGCTCCCATAAGCATGATTCCCTCTACACCGAGATTCAGGATGCCAGTGCGTTCGGTGAGGATTTCTCCGATAGTTGCAATTGTAAGGCTTGTTCCTGCACGGATGGTAATCGTCAGAATCGAAGTGATAAAATCCATACGATACTCCTAAGTGTCATCCCGGCAGGCTGCCTTTTTTGTCTATTACTGCCAGAAGCCTGTATTCAGTGAATAGAGAGCCTGCTAGCATCGGAAATAGTATGAGACCTTGCATCACGGTACCCATGGCTGCAGGTAGCCCCATTACCATCTGCACCTGATCGCCCCCCACAGATAGCGCGGCAAGCGCTAGAGCTACGAAAGGAATCGCAAGAGGATTGAGTTGACTCATCCATGCAACTATTATCGCTGTATATCCATAGCCTATAGAAAGGCCTTGCTGAAGGCGATGCGATATTCCTGTTACCTCGAATGCTCCTGCTAGCCCGCAGAGAGCCCCGGAAAGCGCAATTGCAAGGACGATATTCCGTTCAACGGCGATGCCCTGATATCTTGCTGCGTGTTGGCTTGCACCGATGATCTGCAGCTCGAAGCCCCAGCGGGTGCGCTTCAGAATAAACCATAGAATAAGGGCAACGAACAGAGCTATCAAAATGCCAATATGCGCGCGTCCCACGATTCGCGGAAGCCATGCATTCGATGCAAACATACGCGAACCGGGGAAGCCATATCCCTTAGGATCTCGCCATGGGCCATAATATAAGTACTCTGAGAACAAAATGGCGATATAATTCATCATAAGTGTGACAAGCGTCTCGTCGACATTGAGAGAGGTCTTGAGAAGCGCAGGAATTCCAGCCCAAAGCGCACCGGCAAGCAAGCCTCCTAATAGGGCGCTCACTAGAAGCAAAGGACCTGGCAGGTATTGCTCTAGAAAAAGAGCCACTCCCGCCGCAGCTACTCCGCCCAGCGTAAGCTGGCCCTCAGCACCTATATTCCAAAACTTCAACTGAAAAGCGATTGCCACTCCGAGGCCTGTCATCATTAGAGGTATTGCTTTTACAAGTGTCTCTGCAAAACCATGTAAGGATCCAAAAGCACCAATTGCCATTGCTGAATAGGTTTTGAGAGGATCGGCTCCGAAGATGGTCAGCAATAAAGCAGTCAGGCATAGAGAGACAGCAAATGATATCAGAGGGACGAGAATAAGGGCCGAAATCGATGTCGCTTTTCGTTTTTCGAATACGAGCCTCATCAATCGACCTCCGTCTTCATGCCTGCCATTAGCATTCCCATATGCTCGATATCTATCTTTCCAGCGTCGAGAATATCCATGATCCTCCCTTCGAAAATAACGGCTATGCGATCCGAGACCTGCATGAGCTCATCCAGATCCTCTGAGAAAAGCAGGATACCAAGTCCATCATCTCGCATATTGATTAGTTGACGCCTTACTGACTCTGTAGCTCCCACATCGAGCCCTCGCGATGGATAGACAGCAACTATCAACGAGCGTGCTGCGCCGATTTCTCTAGCCAGAATGGTCTTCTGCACATTTCCGCCGGAGAGGAATTTGACCTGAGTATTGGGCGAGGGAGTGGCAATGCGAAATTTATCTATCAATCTGCGGGCAAATTCGACGATTCTTTTGGGCAAAAGGATGATTCCCTGAGCAAGCGGCCTGGAGCGGTATTGTTTCATAGCAAGATTCGATGCGACACTGAGATCCCCTACTGCTCCTACAGATGCCCTATCCTGAGGAATGTGGGCTACTCCCTCTCGAATAATCTCGAGCGGAGATTTGTTGGTCATATCTTTGTCTGCAATCTTTAGAGTTCCTTTTATAGACTTTCGCAGCCCCGTTACGACTTCTGCCAGTTCTCTCTGTCCATTACCATCGACTCCAGCGATACCGAATATCTCTCCTGCCTTTAGGCTAAATGATATATCCTTGAGAGCAGGCAATCCTCTATCTCTAAGGGCTTCAATGTGAGAGAGTTCGAGTATTGCCTTGCCCGGGCTATAAGGCTTTCTTTCTATTTGAAAAAGGATTTCGCGTCCTACCATCATTCGCGCTAGTTCTTTGGGACTCGTCTCTGAAGTAGATGTTTCTGCAACTACTCTCCCTTTTTGCAGCACCATGACATGGTCTGAAAACTCAATCACTTCTTCCATTTTATGGGTTATGAATACTGCAGATTTACCTTCTTGCTTCATGGTATTGATGACGCGACTGAGCTCATGAGCCTCTTGTGGAGTGAGGACAGCAGTGGGTTCATCCAATATTAGGACTTCAGCATTCCTGTAAAGAAGCTTTAGAATCTCTACCCGCTGCTGTTCTCCGACAGATAGCTGCCATATACAAGCATCTGGGTCGACACCGAGGTGGTATTGAGATGCTAATTCCATGAGCTGCTTGCGAACACGCTTCATGTCCGGTACGAAGGGCTCATTGCGGAGGCCTAGAATGATGTTTTCAAGAACATTCATCGAATCTACGAGCTTGAAACTCTGATGCACCATCCCTATTCCATATTTTTGGGCATCTCGCGGAGAATGGATCTCTACTTGCTGTCCATCTAAGTATATTTCACCTTGATCCGGTCTATATAAGCCACACAATATATTCATCAAAGTGCTCTTTCCTGCGCCATTCTCTCCCAGAAGCGCCAAGACTTCTCCTTTATGGAGTTTCAAATCAATGCAATCATTTGCGATAACTCCAGGGAATGACTTGGAAATGCGTCTCATCTCGACTTTCGGAATATTCGATTCATTCATAGATCTTATAGATAAAAAAAGCCGGCATGTATTGCATTGAGCACACATACCGGCACGAAAGAATCACTGAACCTTACCTACTACACCTTCGACGAACCAATCCATTGAAAGCTGCTTGTCGTCGGGGATGACTTCGCCAGCCTTGTAGACTATCTTTCCATTCTGATCCTTTATGGGGCCAGTAAAGATACTCCATCCGCCCAATATCTTTTTCTTAGCATCCTCAACTTCTTTTCTAACATTAGCGGGCACGCGCGGACTTAGGTCCGAAAGCTTGACAATATCATCTTTCAGTCCACCCCAGTAGGCGTGCGTCTTCCAAGTTCCGTCCAATACCTCTTGGATAGTTTTGATATAGTAGGTTTCCCAGTTCCAAATTGCGCTGGCAAGAACGGTATCTCCCACGAATTTTGCCATATCTGAGTCATAGCCAATAGAGAGTTTGCCTCGCTCCTGTGCAGCTTTTTGAGGCTCTGTAGTATCCTGATGTTGTGCAATGATATCACAGCCTGCATCGAGAAGTGCTATTGCGGCTTCTCTTTCTTTTACAGGGTCATACCAAGTATTCGTCCACACAACCTGGATCTTGGCATTGGGATTGACAGAGCGTACCCCTAGAGCGAAACCATTTAGGCCCCTCACGACTTCTGGAATTCCAAAGGCTGCTACATATCCGATCTTGTTGGTCTTGGTCATGCGGCCAGCAATAATGCCAGTTAAATAGCGGGCTTCTTCAATTCGTCCAAAGTATGTAGCCATATTTTGAGCCGTCTTATATCCTGAGCAGTGTTCGAAAACTATATTTGGGAACTCCTGAGCCACAGCAAACGTTGGGTCCATATAGCCAAAACTTGTAGTGAAGATAACATCGAATCCCTGAATGGCGAATTGACGAATAATCCGTTCTGCATCCGGGCCTTCTGGAACATTTTCTACGTATTTAGTCTCGATTTTATCGCCGAAATATTTCTGTAGAGCTAGCCGTCCTCGTTCATGCTCATAGGTCCAACCGAGATCACCTGGCGGGCCGATATATACAAAAGCGACCTTTAGAGGTTTTTTTGCCTGAGCCGTGACTGGCAGCACGAGGGAAACTGCCATAAGAAGAGCAAGCAGACCGAGAATGATCTTTCTCATTGGCGACTCCTTTGCTTGATTGCTAAAAACGGAAAAAATCCGTCGGCATAAAGTGCCTAAAAAAGTTTAGCCTCCAAATCGCCTGCTGTCAAATGAAATTTCAGCTTGATTACCTTAGCTGCGAGCAGTAACACTAAATGTCCACATAAAGAAGGATGGGATGGCAAGATCGCCATCTATGATTATTGTTTTACTGGTTGAATTGCGTCGAATATTAAATGCTTAGCGGCTTGTAACAAAGGCGTCCTGGCTTGCGCCTTTGACGGATTTTACCGTAAGAAGCCATTTTTTTGCCTCATCCGATGAAGCATAAGGCCCGACCTTGACTTGATAATAGGTTTTACCGCCAACATCCTTTTGCGCAATGATAGCTGTCATTCCACGAGATATGTATTCACTGCGAAGTTTTTCTGCAGTATCTTGTTGCGAAAAACTACCAACCTGAATCCAATATTCCGTGCTCGATGAGCTTGTTTTTGGTGCAGGAGAGGGTGCTGGCTGGGTTGTGGTTTTCTGCGTTGATGAGGCGCTAGGTGCTATTGCTGGGCTTGTCTTTGTAGAGCTCTGGGCTGGTGTCTGGGATGTTTGAGATGTCTGGGACGTTTTTGGTGCGACAGCGGTCTTTTCCGATTGCTTCTCACTTGGTTGCGAAGGAGGGGCAGCGGTCTTTTGATTTGAAGAAGGAGCAGGAACGATAATCACAGTGCTCTCTGGTTTTTGGGGCTCTGTCTTTTCATCTTTGGAAGTGCTGGAAGCTTGATCTTCTCCTTCTGAGGATTGGATGACGATACTTGGAAAGGCGGAAAAGTCATTTGGGGAGACCTCTTTAGCAGGCGACCTGCCTGTCAGGTCAAAAGGTTTGGATTCAGACAATTGATTTGGCGGAAAGATAATGAATACAGCAAGAACGACAATCAATGCGAAGCCACTTACCGCGACAGCAATCCATAGCAATTTTCTTGAACGATCCGACATTTCTAGACCTCTATTTAATTAATATCGGCAAGGTAAATTATTCGGTAAAGCCCCGCTTTCCCTTTATTTCACTTTCTATTCTTTTTAGCAATTCCAGAGTATCAGACTCTAGTTCATCCAGAGATTTTAGATTCCAAAGCATATATATAGGGACACTTATGCTAGATCTATTTGTCCAAAGCTCTTTTTGGCTCGATATTCTATTGAGGGCTTCATCGAAAGAAAGATGATCTCTTTGCACAGCCCGAATGATTCTCAAATAAAGTGGCGCTCGAACTTCGATCACCGCATCGCATAAATCAAGCTGTGGAAAACGATAGAGCAATGCCGCATTTATGCATAATTTTTCTATTGAATTCTCTTGCGCTTTTTCTATTTCCTTATCAAGCAAAGAAAGCATTGCTGGATGCACAATGTCCTCTAGGATCTTCAATCGCTCTCTATCATTGAATACTAGCGACCCAAGTCTTTTTCGGTCTATAGAGCAATCTTCTTTGAGAATCGAGTCGCCAAAGGCATCGATAAGCTCATTGCATACTAGAGGAAGTGCTGCATGGCCAAGCTTATCGACATCTACTATCTTCCAACCACTTTTTTCGAGAATGTTTGCGACTTCGTTTTTTCCTGCGCAATAGCCCCCTGTAAGGCCGAGTAGGAACATTAACTCTTTCTCCTTAGATTACAAATGCATCTCGCCCCAAGATGCAGCCGATTCCATGCTTACGCGAAGTGGAATGTCAAGCTGCACCGCATGCTCCATTTCCTCTTGGATCAGCTCCATAGCTCTGGCTGCCATGGCCTGTGGTGCTTCAAAGACCAGCTCATCGTGAACCTGCAGAAGCATACGTACTTCGGGCATTTCCTTTTTGAGCCTCCGATGAACTCTGATCATCGCTATCTTTACTATGTCCGCAGCAGTCCCTTGAATTGGTGTATTGACGGCGACTCTCTGTGCCGCCTGCTGTTCGGTCTTATTCTTTGAGTTGATGCCAAGAATCTGACGTCTGCGCCCAAATAGGGTAAAAGTGACGCCTCTTTCTTGAGCCTCTTTGATCGTTTTTTGAATAAAATCCGCTACGCCTGAATAAGTCGAAAAATATGAATCTATGAATTCCTTTGCGAGGCTATTCGAAATACCTAGATCTCGCGCAAGCCTGAATGCGCTCATGCCATAGATGACGCCAAAATTGATGGTCTTAGCAATTCTTCTGTGATCTGCATCTACTTGGTCCTCAGGTATTCCAAAGATAAAGGAAGCAGTCCGCTTATGGATATCAACTCTCTCTTTGAAAGCGTTGATAAGGTTGGGATCTTTGGAGAGGTGAGCCATAACTGCCAGCTCGATCTGTGAATAGTCGGCAGAGACAAGCAAATGCCCTGGTTCGGCGATAAAAGCCTCTCTTATTTTTCTGCCTTCTTCTTCTCGTATTGGGATATTCTGGAGGTTTGGATCTCTACTGGAAAGCCTTCCGGTTGCGGCGCCAGTCTGCACAAAGGTGGTATGAATTCGTCCTTGCGCCGTTGCTAACTCTGCAAGAGGTTCGATATATGTCGTCTTTAGTTTGGTCAAAAGCCTTTGTCTAAGAATGAGCTGAGGAACGGGATCCAAA
>MWDY01000185.1 GCA_002070755.1 Spirochaetes bacterium ADurb.Bin110
AAGCTGCGCGCAATGACTCCTTTTTATCAATTCTTGCCTGGAGTAGCGATGAGCTATATGGGGCAGGAATTGGCTCTCGAACATAAACCCAACATTTTCGAGAAGGATCCGATAGAGCTAGAGCTAGGTGATAAGGAGTTCGAGCGCTATTTTATTGCAAGCTTGCAGGCTACAAAAGAAGCAAAAGAGGAGGCTCCTTTCTTTTCATGGACAATTGGCCAGGACTGCCGACTGAAGGATGGGGCTTCCAGAGAAGAAGTTATCTATTGCCTAAGGAGCGTCGAACCTGCAAAAATGCCTTACCCCATAGATATATCTATGATAAGGAAAGGCAATTATCTTCTTGTGATTCAGCCTGAACTTGATAGTCCTGCTAGCCAGAGATCTTATGGAAGTGCATCAAAAAAAACTTCTTCCTCGCTAGAATCCATGCCCTGTGCTCTCTTTGACATCGAAGGAACAGATTTGCTTTCCCGAAAAGAAGTGCGAATTGCAGAGGGCGATAGGCTACCGAGAATACCTGCTAGCCTTATTCGCTTAGAAGACTGACGGGCCAAATCTGCCTCATTGTGGTATTTCCGAGACACTTTCGAGCACATAGGTGGATGCATAAGCGAATTTCGGCATGTCTTTCTCTTCCGTAACTCCTGTCAGGACGAGTATGGTTTCGATTTGAGACTCTATGCCTGCTATTATGTCGGTATCCATTCTGTCTCCAATGATAATTGTCTCTTCATGTGTTGTTCCTAGAGTTCGGAGTGCATGTCGCATCATGAGTGGGTTAGGTTTGCCGACAAAGTATGCCTTGCGGCCCGTGGCGAGCTCGATTGGCGCGACCAATGCCCCACAGGCGGGTACAAGGCCCCCTTCGGTAGGGCCTGTGAGGTCTGGGTTCGTACCTATAAGTTTCGCTCCTCCAAGAACGAGCCGTACAGCCTTTATGAGAGTATCGAGATTGTAACTGCTAGCTTCGCCGACAACAACATAATCGGGGTTTACATTGTTCATCGTATAGCCAATCCGATACAATGCATGGATTAGCCCCGGCTCTCCAATGACGTAAGCTGTGCCATTGGGCTTTTGGCTTGCGAGGAAGGCAGCTGTAGCAAGAGCACTTGTATAGAAATGCTCAGATCCGACTTCTATTCCAAGCCTTGCCATTTTTTGAGAAAGCTCCTCAGGAGAACGTTCACTCGAATTAGTCAAGAATAAAAAGCGCTTCTTCTCGTCTTTGAGCCATTCTACAAATAGGTCGGCGCCAGGCAAAAGTACATTCCCATGGTAGATCACGCCATCCATGTCGATTATGAATGCCTTTTTTTTTCGGATATGATCCAAAGTCTCCCTTGCTACTTTCATGTCTCTCGTCCTTGCAAATTTAATTTTATTATTATAGACAGCATTATGGAGTCGGTTGGCCAATAGGCTTCCCTTTCGATCGCCTTACCTGAAGGATTTCCTGCTTTTCCTCAAGGTTTCGAGCTGCTTTTCTGGCCATTTTATAGAGCTTTTCTTGTGCATATAGAAGGGGGTCCTCTGGACGTCGAGAGAGCGAGAGATCCATCCATGTGCCATCATTTTTAAGCCTATAGGCATGAGTGTTGTCTGCAAAGTAGGTATTAAGAATGTCCTTACATCGTGCTTTGATCTCTTTATCGAGCACTGGAAATAGCAGCTCCAGCCTTTTTTTCATGTTTCGCTGGAGCCAGTCGGCGCTGGAGATATATAGCTCTTCCGAGCCACCATTTCTGAAGTATAGCATTCGACCATGCTCAAGGTAGCGTCCTAAGACCGAGCAGACCTCGATATTTTCTGAAAGGCCAGCTACCCCTGGGATCAGTGTACAGACTCCCCTCACATTGAGCTTTATCTGTACTCCTTTGGCAGAAGCGCGATAGAGAGCTGCTATTAAGTCAGGATCTGATAGGGAATTGAGCTTTGCGATTATGAGGCCTGGTGATTCCGGAGTGGCTTGCGCTGTCTCCCTTTCAATAAACCCGATGATGCGATCCTTGAGATCAAAAGGGCTAAGAGCTATCAACGAGAGCGATCTGATGCTCGAATAACCAGTGAGAATGTTGAAGAAGAGAGCAATATCCGTGCATAGACTAGGATTTGCGGTGAATAGGCAAAAGTCAACATAGCTTAGTGCGGTCTTTTCGTTATAATTTCCTGTTGACAGGTGAATATATCGGGCAATGCTTCCATCCTTTCGTTTTCTGATAATCAAGGCTGCCTTTGCATGTACCTTAAGCCGAGCAACGCCATAAGTGACGATAGCACCTGCCTGTTCAAGCTCGGTAGCCCATGAGATGTTCTTTTCTTCGTCGAAGCGTGCCTTGAGCTCGAGGACGACTACAACCTGTTTTCCGCTCCGTGCTGCCTTGGCAAGGGCATGGACAATAGGCGAATTCAGGCCGCTCGTTCTGTAGAGTGTTATTTTTATTCCCAAGACCGATGGATCGCTCGCGCTTTCCTCTATGAAGCGCTGGACAACATCGAAGGATTCATAAGGCAGATTTATGAACCGGTCATGTTCATCGATCCAATCGAAGATGCTGCTCTTTTCTTCAAATATGCGGATAGGCTTCCATGGTCGGAAGAATAGCGCCCTATCCGGTGTAAAGCCATGAACCTTATAGAACGCTGGATCGCAGAGCTCATTGGCTCTTCCCAGGTCTATAAGCCAATCAGCGCGATATAGGTCCAGGGCATCGAGCGAGAGGCTTTGCATCAGGGTGTTGATGAGAATCTGATCTTCTCCCGTATAGACCATGCGCACAGGTGTAGAATTCTGTCGCCCTGTGAGTACTTCCTCCATCGCGGTCAAGAAATCATCGTCCCTATCTTCATCCACGCTGAAATCCGCATCTCTGTTTACCTTGAATGCAAGGCCGCTCGATACTCTTAAACCGGCAAAGAGTTTACTTCCAAATGCCAGA
>MWDY01000186.1 GCA_002070755.1 Spirochaetes bacterium ADurb.Bin110
CAAACATCTGCAAAGATTTGAGCCTTCCCGTTGCACCTGCCTTTACCTCAATCGGGAGGATATGCCCATCATACTGAATGAGGTAATCTACTTCTGCAGTCGATCCCTTACTCGGTCTATTCCAGTAATAGAGCGAAGGCTCAGCCCAAGGCTCATTGGTGTACAAAAGATGCTGGCCCACAAATTGCTCTGCAACTGCTCCAGAAAAGTGACGATAGGATCGAGGCTCGATTCGATATAGGCTTTCACTACGCCGGGAAGACCACCTACCACTCGATGAGCACATCGAGCACCTAACGTTCAATAAGAAAGCTTATAGGACATTTTCATATATAATTTCAGGCGATTTAAGATATTTTGATAGGATAAATAGGATAATTTTAGACAGGATTATAGGATAAAGATAGAATTGACGGGATTTCTGTTTTATTGAAAGAAAGGGGGGAGCTCGTGGGGCTCATGTGCAACGTAGTAAGGTAGTTTTGAAGCGTTCCATTCTTGGATAAAATAATTGACAACAGAAGAAATTATATAGATTATTCATACTATGGAGTTGTTACCATTGTCGATTGAGGAGCAAAAGCTCGAGGCTATCGCTCAAGAATATTCGATACGCAGTATTGCTCTCTTTGGCTCAGTCTTGCGATCTGACTTTGGGCCAAAAAGCGATATCGATATACTCATAGAGCTCTCGCCTGGTAGGCACTACTCTTATTTCGATCTATTGGATATAAAAAGTAGATTTGAGGAGGTTTTTAATCGAAAGGTCGATCTCATAGAAAAAGAGAGCCTTCGCAATCCCTACCGAAGGAAGGCAATTCTCAGCACTGCAAGGACAATTTATGCAGATCACTATTGAGGATAAGGCCTACCTTTGGGATATTGTGGATGCATGTAGCGATATTATGGAATTCACAAAAGATCGATCCTTTTCTGAATTTGCCAATGATAAAATGTGTAGATTCGCCGTGGAGCGGCAATTGCTCGTCATTGGAGAGGCATGCAAAAAGCTGTCGAGGACAGCCAAGGCATATTTTCCATCTATCGAATGGCCGAAAATTATTGGTTTGCGCAACATCATTGCTCATGAATATGGTGAAATTCTGACCGAAAGAATCTGGCTTATTGTACAAGATCAGATACCAGAACTATACCAACAACTTAAGGTCTATATTGAATAGCCGCTTTCTCAGTCTTGGATTAGATTAACAGGATTTTTTCGACTGGATTACAGGATAAAGACAGGATGAACATACTACCTGCCGCCAGCTTTTGTGTCCCGTCGGACTTAGGATACTGCGAATGCGTCACACCTACATCCTTCTATTTTCTATTGCACTCGCAGTTTCTTTATTTCGTACCTGAAATAATCTTTGCTCCAAATGTCTACATCCTTAGGGTTTCGTATAAAGCGAATCACATCCTGCTTTGCTAATTCGATTTCGAGGTCTTCAACGCGCTTTTCAAGAAGGCTTCTCAATGTTACCTCATCCAAGGGCCGATCTTCTGTGTAAAAGCCGACCTGCCGCAGCCGATTTTCGAGATGGAAAAGCGATACCGGGATATTTCTATTTATGAGGAACACCATATCAAACCAATCCCTACCCTTTACTCTCTGACGCCATCCCCTCGTCAATACTGCTGCAAGCTTGCCTGCAAAGAGCGTGGGCCCATTGCAGGCTCTCACTGGAAATGGGATTGGCAAATCGATATAGAAAATATCGCTCTGAATTCCGACTGGTGGATCGATATCGACTTCGCATTTTACCTTACATACAGCATTCGGAGCGATACGCTGGACTAATGACGGTGCAACTCTGGCTTCAATAAAATTAACCCGCGTATCAGCTTTTATAAATGCTGACTCTATTGGTGCTTGCGCAGTTTTCTCTTTGATTGCTACTTCGGCATGAAATCCATAGGAGTCGAGCTCATCTTGAATAAATCCAAGATAGGGAGCGAACGAAAACTGCCTCTCCGGTTGAAGGAGCGTGAAATCAAGGTCTTCAGAAAATCGATCAATATTATAGAGCAGATGCAATGCTGTCCCGCCGTAGAACGCGCTCTTATGAAAAAAATCACTTCTCGACAACCCCAAAAGCGCAATGTAATGGATTGTCTCCGCAAGTGCACGGTCTAACAGTCCGCCGTTTTTGTCTGCACAATCCTCAAAGAGATGTACTGCTGCATCTATCATTTTTCTTCTCCAAGAATCGAGCGAATGTTCGAAGCGTGGTGCTTCTATACGCACCTGTCAAAGAGCGCAGGAGCTCTTGATCGAGAGCGAAAAAGTCTGCCTCATCAAGGCGCATATCGTCAAAAAGCAACGCAGGTATATCCTTCAGCGCTCGCAGCGGTGGTTTGAGGTAGAGCTCGTCGCAAAGGGCCTTTTCAGGAGATGCAATAAGAAATCGCTTCTTGCCATCTTTTGCAAACGTCAGCGATAAAGGATAGGCAGCTTGAGGTACATCGTGATAGAAAAAGCTGCCTATCGGTGTATCAAAACGCTTGGTCTTACCCTTCTTGAAGGTTGCGGAGGTGAGATGCGGCACATCCTCGGGAATGAGTCTATAAAACCGCAGAGCCCATGCAAAGGACACATAAGATGGCCCGTAGAGGCGGTTTGCAGCCTGGCCTCGCACATACAGGTCTTGTGCCCTATCCGCGCGAATATAGAGTCCCTGCTTGAGTCGAACGAGCTCGCCCTTTTGCGCAAGGCGATGCGCTGCGGCTCGAGGATATCGTAGTCCCAAATCCTTTCTCGCGAACCACATCGTATCGACAATATCGGGCATTTCAGTGTGCATGTTCTCTCCAATAAGTATCTTGATAGTACACGAGTTGGAGAGAATATGTAAGTATAAGAGTAGATGCGGAAGTATTGTTTCCATCCTGAAGAAATATCGCGCTTAATAAAGACAACCTAAAAGCCAAAGAGGAATGGCGTTTCGCGCAGGATAATCGGCATCATCCCGAATCACAAAATCGGCATGTTTTGCAGATTTCGAAGAACCACCAACTTCGAGCGTATATTTTTTTGCCGGTTTTATGCCCAGAGGAGAAGAGATGACAAAATCGGCCTTTGTTTCATTACGGCACGCTTCGATGCTCCACCCTGCACTCTCGCACAAAAAGGCAACAAAGGCTTCTCGCGCCGTTCCTGCATTGCCTCCCAAAAGCTCGTAGAATACAGGATCAGCAAAAAAGAGCTTTTGACCCGCAGTCTTCGCTTTGGTATCGTTTTCCAGCCTGATGATGCGCAGAACACCTACTGATTGCATAATTTCGAGAATTTGATAGAGTTTTTCGCTCCCTATCGACCAATCTGCACAGAGCGAACGCACCTGCACACGGGGGATAGTCGCATGCGCAAGTGTTCCGATGATCGCTTTCATAAGCCTCAGATTGCCGTCAGTGACACCAGGCAGGAAAAAGGGCACATCGGCATAGAGCGATTTATCCAAGATCGCCATCATTCGCTCTTCAAATCTCGACTGTGCATAAAATGGACGAGTGCCTCTTTGCTTGTAGCGCTGAAATGCCGCAAGAAGCTCTGGTGTAGGAACCAGAGGCAAAGAAACATTTGGCGAGAAAGGGTCGCAGGCTAGATAGTTCTGGCCTGTTTCGAGGGCAAGGAATTCTCGAAAAGAGAGAAGCGGCATCGAAATCGGCACAAAGCGACGAGAGAGATCGCCCACCCCGCGCCGCAGCACAAGCGAGGATGAA
>MWDY01000187.1 GCA_002070755.1 Spirochaetes bacterium ADurb.Bin110
TTCAAAATATATGGAAGACAAGACAAATGTCCATGTTAAATGGGAAACTATTCCTGAAGATGCAGTGAAAGAAAAGCTCAACTTGCTCCTTGCAAGTGGAAATTATCCTGATGTCATATTTGGACTTGGGGGGCGTTTCGGTATTGATGCTAGTACAGAGCTCAAGTATGGAGCAGAAGAAAAGGTTTTCCTGCCTCTCAATGATCTGATCGATAACTATATGCCTAATTTCAAGAAGGTTCTCGAAGAATACCCTACATTGCGAGGATATATCACCAGTTCGGATGGAAATATCTATAGCCTGCCGCTAATTGAAGAAACTTACCATGTCACCATGTCGTCTAAGCTCTGGGTATATAAGCCATGGTTGGACAAGTTGAACATAAAAATGCCTCAAACCACGGATGAGTTTTATAATATGCTCATAGCGTTTAGAGATAAGGATCCTAATGGCAATGGCAAAAAAGATGAGATTCCTCTAGCTGGAGCGATTCAAGGTTGGAGGAGTTGCCCCACAACATTCCTTCTTAACTCATTTATTTACACAAATCTTGAACCGAATCTTGATGAACCTGTAGATAGCTCCTTAGGTTTTTACATGGATGGGAAAAAAGTCAAGACAATCCTGAATACGCCGGAATACCGAGACGGCCTTCGCTATTTGAACAAATTGTATAAAGAAGGCTTGATGAATGAAGGTGTTTTTACAATGAATGCAGAGACACAACTGACTCAACTTGTTGAAAATCCTTCAGCACCCATAGTAGGCGTTGTAGCAGGTGGTTGGGGCGGTGTCTACTCAAAAGTAGGCGGGGAGCGATATCGGAACTTTGTAGCGCTTCCTCCTTTGAAAGGGCCAAAAGGTGTCAGAGAAACGCGCTACTATCCTCCAGATCCAAGTATTGGCAACTTTGTAATAACAAAAAATTGTCCTAATCCAATAGCTGCAGTGCGCTGGGCAGACTTCTTTTATACCCGGGAAGGCACTTTAATGCTGAGGCATGGTTTCGAGAATGAAGGTTGGCGCTATGCCCAAAAAGGCGAAGTAGGATTGGACGGCAATCCCGCTATTTGGAAACCATTGAAACCGTGGAATGATAAAGAACCACAAAATGATTGCTGGGTTCGTGTAGGTGTCTATTTGCAAGATAAAGCCTTTAGACTTGGTGAGGTTGTACCGCCCGATCTAGATCCGGACGGCCCAGAAGGGGTTGAAAAGCGATTGTATGATGCAACAAAGAAATATTATGAACCGTACGTACATCCAGAAAAGCAAATTCCTTCGCCGCTTCGCTTCCTAAGTTCAGAGCAAGAGCAGATGGCTACATTGACAACCGAATTTGCCCGATACGCTCGCCAGAGCATGGTAAAGTTTGTTGTAGGAGCAATGGATCTTGATAAGGATTGGAACACATATATTGCTAACTTAGACAAGCTAGGCTTGCAGAAGATTCTCGATATGAATCAAAAGGCATATACTAGACAATATGGAAAATAAAAAATAATCAAACGAGGATTTATTTCCTAGTTCGAATAAGAAGAGGCCGTCCAGAAAGTTGGACGGCCTCTTTTGTTTAGATATTGCCTTATCTTAATAGATTTAATAAGTGAAAGAAATCCACCTGCTGAGCAGGTGGTAAGTTCCTAATGTGGTTATACCTGCAGAGAATCTCATATTGAAGTTCTATTATTTCTTAAGAGCCCCTTTGGGGCTAATTCAAGCCACCTGCTCTGCAGGTGGTTGTTGACTAACTCAATGAGATAGGAACCATCTAACTGCTTGTAAAGCGTTTTTTAGAACTCGATAATTAGCATCTATCCACTCAAGCAAACTCATTTTCAGATAACAATTCTAAAAAAAATGCTTGCAAGAATTTATTTCTAGCTCTATACTATTCATAATATGGAACCTTATTCCACATTGTGGAATAAGGGCAAAAAGATGAAGTTCGAGGAAGGAGGCAAAGATGAAAAGGCATTTTCTTGTGATCTTTCTAATCGCAGCGGTGATTTCTGGTCTTGCTGCAAGCGGAGAGGAAAAGACCGTAGAGTTGAAGCTAGGGCACTATTCTGCGACATCACACCCAATGCATTTGGCTGCCGTGCAATTAGCAGAAAATGTCGCTAAGCGCAGCAATGGCACGCTCAAAATCGTAATCTTCCCTGATAGCAAGCTGGGAAACTCACAGGAAATGGTTGAACAGACCTGTCTTGGGGCAATTGACTTGGTGCTGCCAACCGAGCCGGCTCTGGCAAAATGGTCGCCCAAGGTCAACTTGGTTACTGGACCTTTTGCGTTCAAGGATTATGCGGCAGTGGATAGGTTCTTTGCTGGCGATGGATTTGTGAATTGGATAAAGCCCGATCTCGATAAGGCAGGGCTCAAATACATAGCCCGCTGGGAATATGGCTTCAGAACTTATACCAATTCCAAAAGACCCATCAATACTCCAAATGATTTCAAAGGCTTGAAGATTCGCACACCCCCAGACTTTGTGAACCAAGAGACAGTGAAGGCATTGGGTGGAGTGGTTCAGACAATTGCCTTTACCGAGTTGCCAATGGCACTAAAGCAGGGAGTCGTCGATGGTCAGGAGAATCCCATAGCGACCATCTATGCTGGCAAAATGTGGGAGACTCAAAAGTATCTCTCTATCCTAAATTACACCTATGTTGCTACCCATCTCATCATGAATAAAGCCAAGTTCGATTCGCTATCGCCCAATCAACAAAAAATCCTTATCGAGGAAGCCGAAAGTGCAGGCAAGTATATGCAAAAGCTTGTCCGAGAGAGTGAAGCGGCTCAGATCGAGGAAATGAAGAAGAACGGCATGGAAGTCAATTACCCAGATACAGCCCCATTCCAGGCAGCAACTGTCTCCGTATGGGATACCCTGAAATCCAAGGTAAGTGAAAAGGATTGGAATACATTCCAGGAATTGCTGTCCAAATCGAGGTAATTCTTAAGGAATAGAATCAGCTTCATGTGGCGCCCATCTGGGCTATGGGCTATAGGCTATGGGCGCCCATGAGAGCTATAGGCGCCCATCTGAGCTGTGGGCGCCCGTCTGGGCTATAGGCGCCTGCCATTTTTCGTGATTTGGCGCTTATAAGCAGATCGAGCTCTATGAATCGATGGAGAATATTATGATTACCGTTCTAGTATTCGTAGTCCTCTTGTCTCTAATAATGATAAATGTTCCGATAGTTGTAGCTATTGGCTTGACAGCCGTAATCTTTTTTGTCGGGCAGGGGCAGGGACAGTTTCTAGCTCTTTTGCCTCAGAGGATGCACTATGGAACCACAGGATTCACACTTCTTGCGGTTCCTTTTTTTATCCTTGCTGGCAATCTTATGAACACAGGGGGCATTACCAATCGCATTTTCAGGTTTGCTAAAGCTTTAGTTGGACATATCCCAGGCGGTCTTGGTCAGGTGTCGGTAGTCGCCGAGATGCTCTTTTCGGGGATATCGGGCTCGGCGGTTGCAGACGCTGCTGGGCTCGGACAGCTTCAGTATAAGGCAATGGTCGACAATGGGTATAAAAAAGAGGTAGCCGCTTCTATTGTGGCATCAGCATCGACACTTGGGCCTATCATTCCTCCGTCTATTTCCTTTGTTCTCTATGGCGCCCTGACCAATGTTTCTGTACCTCGGCTTTTCCTTGCAGGTTTTTTGCCAGGCTTTCTAATGGGCGGCGCAATAATGGTGGCAATTGGCATTATGGCCAAGCCACGGGGCTTTCCAAGTTACCCCAAGGCTAACCGTCATGAGATCTGGGATGCAGCAAAGAAGGCTTTTCTTTCTCTCATGGCCATTGTCATTGTCCTTGGAGGAATATTTAGCGGTCTCTTTACTCCTACAGAGGCAGCTGTAATTACATGTCTATATGCGCTTTTCCTTGGTTTTCTCTATAAGGATCTGAAGCTCAAGGACTTACCGAATATGCTGTGGGATACGATAAAGCAATCCGCCGCACTTCTATTCATCATGGCAGCGGCAAATTTCTTTAGCTATTTCACTATGTATCAGCGAATTCCAGATAATCTCATTGCTACACTGCTCAGCATGAATATGTCTGGCACAGGGCTTATGGCAATCATTTTTGTCATAATAATCATACTTGGCCTTTTCCTGGAAGGAAATGCGATATTCCTAATTACGATTCCGATTTTTCTGCCAATC
>MWDY01000188.1 GCA_002070755.1 Spirochaetes bacterium ADurb.Bin110
GACAGGCCGAGGTCTCATGGAGGTGACTGCGACAGGTATCCATACCGAGCTGGGCAAGATAGCCACAAGCCTCAAAGAGGAAGAACAAGAAGAAACTCCGCTCCAGATTCGGCTCAAGGCATTCAGCAAAACTCTCACCTTGCTTGTGATTGGAGTAACCGCGGCCATTTTTGTGGTGGGACTTGTCTCGGGCCGACCCTTCCTCGAGATGCTGCGTGTCTCTATTGTGCTCGCTATTGCCGCGATTCCTGAAGGGCTCCTTATCGCGGTCACGGTCATACTCGTCATCGGCATGCGCAAAATCCTTAAGCGCAACGGGCTTGTAAAAAAGCTCCTCGCGGTTGAGACGCTTGGTTCAGTAACGACAATCTGCACGGACAAGACCGGCACGCTGACAGAAGGCAGAATGCGTGTCACACGCCACGAATTAGCTGTACCGGATCGCGCAATGGAGGTCATGGCCCTTTGCAACGATATGGAAGGACCTGTCGAGGTCGCACTGTGGGAATTCGCCTCTAGCTTTGAAAAGGATTTGCCACAGCGCCTTGTCGATATGGATGAACGTATCGGCGTTGAGCTCTTCTCGAGCGAAACCAAGTACATGATCACCGCGAACAAGCTCGATAGCGTCACACGCGATTATCTAAAAGGAGCACCCGAAATCATCCTTGGCATGTGCGATATAACAAGACAAGAGCATGAACGAATACTCAGCCTTGCCGATCAGTGGGCAAGCGAAGGACTGCGGCTCATCGGTCTTGCATTTAGACCTCATGGAAAGCTCGAAGAACACTCCGGCTATACCTGGGCTGGGCTTGTCGCTATGGAAGACCCTATCCGCGAAGGCGTGCATGAATCGATCGAGATTGCCCACAAAGCAGGAATTCATGTCAAGATGATCACGGGCGATTATCGTAAAACTGCCGAGCGCATCGCGCGCTCAATAGGCATCATAGAAGATGGCCAGGAAATCCTCGATGGCAGTGAGCTCGAAGCCATGGATGATGCTGCGCTCTCCGATCGAGTCGAGAATATCGCAGTGTTTTCCCGCATCCGTCCACACGACAAGTTACGGATTGTGCGGGCACTCCAGTCTAGACAGGAAATAGTGGCGATGATCGGCGATGGCGTGAACGATGCACCCGCACTCAAAAAATCGAACATTGGCGTAGTGGTGGGAAGCGCAACCGATGTCGCCAAAGAACACGCTGACCTAGTGCTCCTTGACAATAATTTTCGTACTGTGGTAGCGGCCGTTGAAGAAGGCAGAACAATCTTCCAGAACATTCGAAAAGTTGTTGCATATACCCTCTCCAATTCCTTTGCGGAGGTTTTCACTATCTTCGGCGCTATGATGCTAGGCTGGCCTGCGCCTCTGGCGGTCGCACAGATTCTCTGGATTCACCTCATCTGCGATGGGCCTTCGGACATTGTGCTCGGTTTCGAGCCAAAGGAAGACGGGATCATGGAAGAGAAGCCACTCTCAGTCAAAGAGCCTATCCTCAACTCACTCGGAATGTCGCTCATCGGTGTGATCAGCATTGCAAGCGCGATTGTGGCCTTGCTGCTATTCGGGCATTATTACCAGGAACATCACAGCATCATTCATGGGCAGAGCTTTGCGTTCGCTTCATTTGCCGTAAACTCGATGATCTACATTTTCGCGTATCGCAGCATGCGTAGGCCATTGTATCGAAGCGGACCCTTGAGCCGCAACAAGCCGCTCGTTTTCGCTGTGGCCGCGGGGCTTTTGCTGGCTTTCATTCCATTCCTCATACCGGGGCTTCGCACAGCGCTCGCAATCGAACCACTCGTGCCCACCCAGTGGCTTGCTGTCTTTGGAGTCGCAGTCGGCTTGCTTGTGGTGGTGGAGATAGGTAAATTCATAAGCAATAGCATCTTATCGCGAAAGAAGTAGTATCGTATGAGAAGGGCAGGCAATAAGTAAGAGTCCGAAGCCGCCCTTTTCCCTGTAGGATCTATTTTGCTTCTCTCCTCGTATGCTTGCCAAATTTGACCTGTAGTATTCGCTTGTAACATTTTGCCGCGAATTTGGCTTTTATTCTAAGAGCCCTGTGATAAATTTTATTGATGATTTTTAGCCCACTATTCAAGGATTAGACAATGAAAAGAAAAACAAAAGCTATTTTATTTTTGGCGCTGGCGATAGCAATTCTGATTGCTGGGTGTACGATTGTAGTGACGCCAAAAACGAGCGAAGAGTGGGACCTCTATTATCGATGGGACAATGAATACCAGTATTCTACTGCGGTCTGGAGGCTCTACTCTGATCGAACATTTGAGGATAACAATGGAGACCATGGCCAATGGAGTGTAAATGACAGTTTTTTTCAATTAGCCTATGATAATACCACTATAATTATATATGACAATATTATATATGAATACAGCGGAACCGTATATACAGGAACGATCCATAATTCTTCCTATATTGATGGGACTATGTCGGGGAAGGACAGCCAAAACAACTCTCATAATGGAACCTGGTATGCAAAACGCGGTAATTGGAAAGCCATCGAGGTTGAACCATCAGCTGTCGAGCACGATAAGGGTATCCCATTCCGTACCCCTTCCGGCAGATTGATAGAGAGCCAGCAAAGCGGGGAGACAAATCCATGAAACTTAATAAGAAAATCATTCTAGCAAGTCTCTTTGCGCTTGCGTTCGCCAGCTATACATTTGCGCAGGTCAAGGTGTCGCTCACTATACAGGCAAATGTCCAAAACGCGCAGGTCTAT
>MWDY01000189.1 GCA_002070755.1 Spirochaetes bacterium ADurb.Bin110
ATCAATATAGAGAAAATAGCTATTACCGATATCATTAATGATTGAAGGTGCACCCATGACAGGCATAAATCCGTCGGAAAAGAATAAAGTCACGCCATTGCATATTCCCCACATGCCCATTGTTGCAATAAAAGGTGGAACATTAAAGCGGGTGACCAAAATACCATTGCCTAATCCTGGCAAAATCGCAACACAAAGAGCCACAGCGCTTCCAATCACCACAACCCATGCAAGAGAAAGATTGCTGTTTGACAGCACTTGCATAACCTTGGCACCAAGCACCGATGAAAGGCCATAGACATAGCCGATTGAAAGATCGATGCCTCCAGTAGTAACCACCAAGGTCTCCGCGGCCGCAAGCAAAAAGGTTCCTGTTGAAAGATGAATAATATTTTGGAAATTTGCGATATCAAAAAATCCTGAGCCCGTAAAGCTAAAAATGACGATCATAATGATAAGAAAAAGCATGGCCCAATTTCGTGCAGTAAATTGACCAATTGGAGTTTGAAAAAAACTCAAGCTCGTGCTTCTTGGCTTAGTAGATTCACTTTGCATCATGCTATCCCCTGGATTTCGTGCTTGCAGATTCTATTCATCTTCATAAGCCCTATTGCCTTAAAAGCCCTATAAGCTTTATAGGCATTATAGGTCACTTTATCAGAGGATCTCATATCTTCCCTTTTTTGGAAAGGGAAGATATGAATATCATCTTTTTGAATTATTGATAGATATACTGTTGCATCGCAGGATCATTCACATTGTCCTTAGTAAAAAATTCAAACCCTGGAATGATCTTTTTCGGAACCTGTGCCTTTTGAGTGAGAAATTTGTACATCCACTCAACACCAAGAGAGCCCATTTCAGCAGGCTTCTGAGCCAGCACGAGGTCTAGCACGCCTTTCTTCAGGTTATCGATATTGGCCGTTGTTGCATCCCACGATGCAATCTTGACTGCACCAACGAGACCTGCATTGACCACAGCCTGGTTAGCTCCTTGCGAACTGAATACATTGGTACCAAATATTCCAACAATGTCCTTATCTTTTTGCAAAGCCGCAAGGGTTTGCTCCTGGGCTTTCTGTTGCACATCAAGACACCACTCAACACCAACAAGTTTCATATTTGGAAATTCCGCAATACCTTCACGGAAGCCCTTGACCCTTCCTGCAACGGAAGAAACATCGGGATTGGTGGCTTGACAGAAGACTTTACCCTTTTCTCCAACAAGCTTTGCAAGATTTTCTGCGATCATTTTTCCGCCCAACTCATTATCTGATCCAATATAGGAAAGGGGGAAGCTGTAGTCGGTGTTCGGTTTCGAATAATCTCCATCGCCAATGAAAGTATCTACGGTGATTATTTCAATGCCCTTATCATAAATTGCCTTTAGAGGAGCCTTCAATGCATCGACAGAAGTCGGAGCTATAAGCAAACCATCAAAACCGCCTCGTTGGGCGTATGCCTGCAGTATTGGCACCTGATATTCAGGTCCCCACGCTTTAGGATATTCCGCAACAATAATATTCACACCGAGCTCTTTTGCCTTAGCCTTCACCCCTTTTTCCATGGTCGTATAGAATGGATCCTGAACTCCAGGCATAAACAAAAAGGTCAACTGCTTCTTTGTTGCTTGGCCGAATACTGGTACAACGGTAAGAAGAATGAGGAGAAAAGCTACAATAATACTATACCGTTTCTTCATATAAACCTCCTTGAAGATTGCAAGGGTGTCATATCCCGATCCTGGAATATGCATCCGATACTTGGTTAACAACCATTTTTATATAAGCAAAAATTATGCCAATTTCTTAGCTATTAGGTAGGCAAGAAAAAATGCGAAAAATCGATCTAAATGGAAAGAAACCGAAGCCTTTTCAGGCAGTATTAAAATAAATTGTGATATCTTTCTGCATAGATTGTTCTTTATGAATTCAAGTGGATAATTATCTACCCACCTATATGGATAGTTTACTAATAGAAATGTTGGCTATAAAGATAATTCGCAGAGAGTAATGCATTAAATAGAGACAAAAAGCCTACTAATGGTAACTCAACTCCATGTTTATGTCTTATTGTTAGGTCGTATTGTTGGTAATTTATGCTAAACTAGATTCTAATTGGATGTTGTAGGGCGATCTCAAACATGAAAAACGCAAAATCGTCATCCCAATCCGAGCGGAGTTCAATCCTTCGCGCTGCGTTCAAGGCAAGCATACCAGTGCTCTTAGGCTATGTCACATTGGGCACGGCCTTTGGGCTTACGCTCGTTGCGGCAGGTTTGCCATGGTGGCTTGCTCCATTTATGGCGCTCGTGATCTATGCGGGCGCGGCTCAGTTCATGGCTGTAGGTCTCATTCAAAGTGGGGCTGGGCTCTTCGAAATTGCGCTTCTTACTCTCATCATGAATGCGCGGCATATGGTTTATGGCCTATCGCTCCTTGAGCCGTTCAGCAGAGCGGGGAAATGGAAGCCCTACCTGATCTTTGGCCTTACCGATGAGACCTATGGTCTACTGACCACGATCGAGCCTCCTGGCGATCTCGATAGGACGAAATTCTATGCAGCGATCACTATGCTCAACCAGGTCTATTGGTTTGTTGGCTGCAATATAGGAAGCCTTATGGGATCAGGCCTTGCCTTCGACATTACAGGCCTAGATTTTGCCCTTACGGCACTATTCATCGTGCTGCTCGTCGATCAAGTGAGAGCAGTGAAAAAGCTCGAGCCCTATTTAGCAGCGCTGCTCGGCTGTGTGCTGGCTCTTTTCATAAGTCCAAAGAACTTTCTTCTAATTGCGCTTGCGATTTCGACAGTAGTGCTAGCACTTTTACGAGAAAGAATAGAAGGAAGGCCTCGCGGCACAGCCAGCCAAGGCGCTCCAGAAAATGGCAAACAAGACTCAGTGGAGAAAGGAGGCATGCCATGACCTACTTCGTGCTTGTATGCCTTGTCATGGGGCTTGTTACCTATTTTACTCGGGCGCTTCCTTTCCTTTTCTTTTCTGCGAGAAAACCGCCAGCGCTTCTAAGTTTTCTTCAGAGATACCTGCCCGCGGAGGTCATGACTATTCTCGTCTTCTCTATGTATAAGGATATCGATTTTAGCGCTGCACCCTATGGAATTCCTGCGCTCGTCGCAGGGTCAATCACGGCGCTGCTCCATCTGTGGAAGAGGAATGTGCTTTTATCGATTGGAATTGGGACTGCGGTATACATGATTTTTATTCGAATAATATGAGGTAGCTAGGCGGCGCTCCTCGTAATTTTCTCACGATTCGTCAAAAACCGATCCTCTTCGCAATCTATCCATGATTTTTCAGGCAATTATTTGCATCTATCTATCGATATTCTTCCCAGGGCTTTATTTCGATACCATGATTTTTCGCATATGCGAGCGACTCGATATACTGGCGTGCAGTTTTGATATTCGTAAAGAGCGGAATATTGAGGTCGATGGCCATTCTGCGGATGAGGTAGTCGTTTTGTAGTTCGTGTTTTCTGTTGTTTTTTGGGATATTGATCACGAGGTCGAAGACATGGCTGCGCATCAGGGTAAGTATATTGGGCTCTGCGTTCTCGAGCGGCCAATGGAGTGCCTGCGCTTCTATGTCATATTTCTTGAGAAACTGAGCCGTGCCATGTGATGCGTAGAGGGTGCAGCCCATTTCGACTAGTTTCTCTGCGCTCTCGAGGAAATCGAGTTTGTCTTCGATCGGGCCTGTCGACAAAAGCAGCTTCTTGACTTTGGGTGAATAGCCAACCGAGACCATTGCCTTCATAAAAGCATCGTCTAGCTCGCTGCCGATGCAGCCCACTTCTCCAGTCGAAGCCATCTCCACGCCGAGCACGGGGTCCGCGCCATGGAGGCGAGCAAAGCTGAACTGTGCTGCCTTGACTCCGACCCATGGCTGGTCGTATAGCGCGTTCGGTGCCGCCTGTACTGCTTGGCCTAACATAGCCCGCGTTGCCAGATCTATCATGTTTATGCGCGAGACCTTGGAACAGAAGGGGAAGGATCTGCTCGCTCTTAGGTTACATTCGATGACCATTACGCGGTTCTGCTTTGCGACGAATTGGATGTTGAAAGGACCGGTGATGTTGAGGGCGCTCGCGATTTTTTCGGTTATTCGAATGATTTTACGCACTGTTTCGACGTAGAGTCGCTGTGCTGGAAATACGACGGTGGCATCGCCCGAATGCACGCCGGCATTTTCGAGATGTTCGGTTATGGCATGGTATAAGAGCTTTCCGTGCTTCGCCACTGCATCGATTTCGATTTCTTTTGCGTGCTCGATGAATTTAGAGATGACGACTGGGTGCTCCTGGGAGATGTCTAAAGCGAGTCCAAGGAAGGTCGCAAGGCTCTTATCGTCCCAAGCTACATTCATGGCAGCGCCTGAGAGCACATAGCTCGGCCGCACTAAAACGGGGTAGCCAACCGATCGTGCAAAGGCGAGTGCCTCCTCGTTGGTGGTGAGCTCGCTCCATGCCGGCTGTTCGATATCGAGCTCATCTAGGAGCGAAGAGAACTTGTGTCTATCTTCCGCTTTGTCGATGTTCTGTGGGGATGTGCCGAGAATTAGCGCACCTGCATCGAATAGAGGCAGAGCTAGATTATTGGCGAGCTGCCCACCCATGGAAAGCAGTATTCCAGATGGCTCTTCGAATTCGTAGATATCCATGATGCGCTCGAAGTTCAGCTCCTCAAAATATAGCCTATCGCAGATATCGTAGTCTGTGCTCACGGTCTCGGGGTTACAATTGACCATAATCGTAGACTGGCCAAGGGTACGGCATGTTTCAGCGGCACTTACCGCACACCAGTCGAATTCGACACTGGAGCCTATGTGGTAGGGGCCGCTTCCTATGACAAGGATGCTGCCGTGCGATGGCTTTACGTCGTCGGATGGAATGATAACCGAATCGCCCGATAAAGATGTTGATGCAAATGAATGCGCGTAGGTAACATAGAGATAATTCGTTTGGGCAGGATATTCTGCGGCCAGGGTATCGATCTGACGCACCGAAGGCCGCAATCCTATAGTCTGGCGCCAACGCCGCACTTCAAGTTCGTGAATGCCAAAGATATGGGCAATTCCTGCATCCGAAAACCCAAGGCGCTTTGCGCGCACGAGCATGGCAGCGGTCTTGTCGTCGAGTGTGATCCCGGATGGTGCAACCTGAGCTTGTCTGGCCATTTGTGCAGCCTTCTGCATTTCTGATTCGCATTGTCTGATAGAATTGATTTTTCCAATGAACCAGGGATCGATACCGGTGAGTCTATTGATTTTTTGCACGCTCCAGCCTTCCGCAAGAGCTTGATACACTGCAAAAAGCCTTTTGTCTGTGGGTTTGGAGAGCGAAGCACGAAGCTTGCTTGATGCTATAGTTGTTCGGCCTCCGTCGCTCTGTAAGCCAAACTGGCTTGCGCCTGTCATACGGATAGCCTTCTGGAGCGCCTCCTCGAAGCTGCGGCCGATGGCCATCACTTCCCCTACGGACTTCATCTCGCTGCCAATGTGTTTGTCTACTTCCTTGAATTTTGCGAGGTCCCAGCGCGGCATTTTTATGACGCAGTAATCTAGGGCGGGCTCGAAGCAAGCTGTTGTGACCCCTGTTATCTTATTGCGCAGATCGGTTAGGCAAAAGCCTAGCGCGAGTTTAGCGGCTACATAGGCCAGGGGGTAACCTGTAGCTTTGGAGGCGAGAGCCGAGCTGCGCGAAAGTCGGGCA
>MWDY01000190.1 GCA_002070755.1 Spirochaetes bacterium ADurb.Bin110
GCCGTACCCAAGTGGTAAGGGAGAGGTCTGCAAAACCTTTATACATCGGTTCGATTCCGATCGGCGCCTAATTGAATATAATTTAAGAAAATGCCACGAGATTTTGTATTGCCCTCGAATAAGATTCAAGACTTTTGCCGATTTTTTGATAAAAGAATGCTTCTAAGGCGCCAGCAGATGCGAAGGTCACGGTAACCTATCAGAAAGGCTCAAATTTTAGCGCTCCTTTCCCCAATGGCATTTATGAAGAAACATTGACCATTTCGGTTGTCGCTGTCTGAAGATTATTCGATGCTCCTAATGGAAGGGCTGTGTACAAGGTGACAGGCAGCTATTCAACGCAGTATTAGCTCTGTTTAGAATGAATGTTCGGTAGGTGAATGTGGTGATTGCGCTTTTTCTGAAGATTATAGAAAATGGAGAAAATAGAAGTATCATAGCCTATTGACATTTTTTAGAAATGAGAGTAAATTAAATGTAATTTTATTATCATAATCGTATATGGAGGTTGATTATGAAAAAGTCTTTTCTCTTGGTGCTCATCGGGATTCTTGCCGCCAGCACGGCATGGGGTGCGCAAATCACTATCAATGCAACTGTTGCATCGAAGCTTGCAGTGATCGTTGATGCCGATACCTGGACTATTGCCATGGACAACGAAGGTGGGGAGATCCTAGATGATACTCAAGGAGTGCTCACCGTTAAGGCCAGCAAGTCGAACTATACGGTAACCTTTTCTTCTGGACACAGTGGCACTCTTGTGAGTGGAAGCGAGACAATTCCTTACTTTATCAAGGTAGACACCACCGGATGGATCGAGGGAGTGCAAACAAACAACCTGAGTTCGTATACGCAGTTAACTACTGCTAAAACCATAGTTTTCAAGAAAAGGACCCCTACCGCAGGAAAAGCATTCGATATCGGATTCAATATTTTAGAATACACCGACTACTACGTCGATGGAGCGTATTCGGATACGATAACTATCGGCATTAGCTCTCCATGATCAAAGAGCGCCAGCGCTCCTTAATTTTCGCTCCCTTTTGGCCTTAATTAAGGCTAGGGACAATCAAAATGAAAAA
This sequence comes from Spirochaetes bacterium ADurb.Bin110, assembly GCA_002070755.1. The sequence continues at coordinate 1,083 of MWDY01000190.1, forward strand.
GTGGGTTCTTCTGGTTTTCGCCCTATTCATGATACTCAAGGTAAATGCACAGGCGAGCAGAGGGATAACAGTAGTAGTTGCTCCCCCTCCGGGAGCATCTATTACTATGGACTCTTATATTTGGGACATCTTGTTTGCAAATGATGGAGTCACTACCTATCAAAATGATAATCAAGGAACAATGACGATTCGCTCAAGCGATAGAAAAAATTTTCGTGTCGATTTTTCATCACAAAATCTCGGAAGTCTTAAACAAGGCACAGACTATTATGTACCATATTACATCAAAGCAACACGCATTACCGGCGGCAACATTGGTTTAGTGGGAACACCTGCTATTGTTGCTGGATATGTGCAACTTACCAGCGTACAGAGTATGGAATTCAACAAAAAGACACCCAAAGAAGGCATTCAGTTCTATATCGGAATAAAGATAGATCCTATTTCGGGAGAATTTTATGAATCTGGAAATTACACTGATACTTTGACTATCACTTTTGTTGGACTGTGAACTATTATTGAAGATCATGGATTGAGGCAGGAATAAAAGCCGCTATCAAGCAGAAGCTTGATGGCGGCTTTTTAGATGTGTCTAAAACAACGCATCTATTCGCGATTGAGTCGATGAACTTCTTCTTGTTGAGCTTCCTAGAAGTAGTTTATATAGGGTACTTCTAGAAGGGTTTTATTATGAAGAAGGAGAGAACTCATCCTGTATTAGTTTCTGCCTATGTTGAAACCGCATGATAATGCCCCTGGCGGATCTACCGGCGATATCTGGAGGAAGGCGACGAAGGGTTGCTGCACCGTAACCAAGGGAAGGCCTCAGTAAGGGTCTATGATGGGGGGATAATGGAGGCGGCGGTGCGTCTTTGCTAGGAGTACTATGGTACTATGGAGACTTTGGGCCTACGTTTGTGGCAGAGACGAAGAAGTGCCTGCTGCCTGATGAATATGGTGGATGACCAACAGAAATCACCTTCTCATTTTTCTGTGAAGAATAAACCACGTCCGATGCGATGCGACTCCTCCGGCGCTGGATTGAGCGTTATGGCATACAACAGGCGAAAGGGCGGGTTGAACGAAGCCATAGAGTGTATCAGGAACGGCTGGTGAAAGAACTGAGGCTGGCTGGTATCTCGACGATTGAGGATGCCAATCGCTATCTCAGGGAAGTCTATCTTTCTACCAAACTATAGAACTCGAGTATGTCGAAATCGAGCAACTACCACACAAGGAGGAACTGGTCACTCGCTCAGCCTGAGTGAAAAGGGGACATTTTAATCGAGCTATATATGTGGACATTTTAATCGAGTCTTGGTATAAGTCAAAAAGGATCATTGATAAAATGTCAAATTTGGCTAATTTATGAAAAAATTTTAGGCTATTATTGGCCTAAAGGAGAAAGTTTATGAAAAATAAAGTGTTTCTATCGGGACTAGTGTTATTGCTTATTGCTATTCCAGTCTTTGCTTCAGGATCTAGCACAATAAATTTGGATGCAACCGTCAGCCAGATACTAAGTATCACTAAATGCTCTGGTTTTACTGAGACTCTTGATACGACTAATGCAGGTGCAATTAATGGTGTTTGCCTCGGTGCCGTCGGAATAAAGGCCAATGTACAAAACTGGGAAATTCAGATTAAATCCGACAATACATGGAAAATGGTTAAAGCGGCAGGACAGCCAGGAAGCGATAGCGGTTATCCTTATGAATTTAGATTTGGCGATACAGGAGAGACGATAGTTAATTCTACCAGCGAACCGGATGGATTGTATACTATACAGAAAAATGCGCCATTGATCACTGAGGGATATTTCAACATTTTTGTATTCTACCAGACAGCGGAAGCGCTCGGTATCCTGGCGGGTTCTTATACGGATACTATTACAATTACACTTTCAGCAACCTGAGAGAATTATCCTGCATAGTTATAGAAGGCTGCCCGCTTAATGGGCGGCCTTTTTTATGATATTTTTATATAATTGAATTATGAGCTTTATTAGCAGCCAGAAAAAGAATATAGCCAAGATGTCAATAGTCTTGCTTTCGCTATTGTTTTGCGTGTCTGCGATATTCTTTTTTGTCATGCTATACAAAAGCGCGAACCGATCGGAATCAGAACTGCTTGGAAGCGTCTCCAAGAGAATAGCGCAGCAAATCTCCGAGTCCCTGCAAGAGATGCTCAATGTCGGTGAAGGCTTACGCGAGTTAATCATTGCTGGTAGCGGTAGGAACTATGCGTCGCTGGGACCACTGGCCGATGAGGCGCTTGCTCGGTTGCCTTATATAGACTCGATTACGATAGCTCCGGGGGCAATAGTAAGATATTTCTTTCCTGAGAGTAGGGCTTCAGCTTCGATTGGTCACGATTTGCTCGATAATCCTGATAGAATGCGTGCTCTGGTCGAAGCAGTGCGAAAGAAGAGCGCCGTTTTGCAGGGGCCAGAGCTATCCGCAGAAGGAAAGAACCTCGCATTTTTGCGAATACCTGTTATAGAGGGCTCCGAACTTTGGGGTTTTGTGAGTATCGCATTCGATGCAGACAAGCTATTGTCGGATTTGGATTTGGTTTCGCAATTCCCGGGGCTGTCCATTGCCGTTGCATCTTCCGATATGGAAAAGGGAGACAAGGAGCTATTTTGGGGCGAAGAGAGTGCGCTTTCCGGTTATTCGGCTGGGCTGAAAATCGGATCAGAAGATTTTTCGTGGACTATTTATGTAGCATCATTGTACCCATATAGACAGGTGGCGCTATGGGGAGCGGGACTTCTTATACTTGTGCTATTAAGCTGTGGGCTTGCCATACTAGCAGGATCTTTAGAGAAAGAGGGCAAAGCTCCCATAGGATCCAAAGAAGCACTTATAACCATAAAGCCTTTCGTGCCAAAAACAGAACCCCTGCAAGAGTCTTCTATAGAAGTGATTAAAAAGGCCGAGATTCTGCAAGAGCCCCTGGCAGAGAACTTGGTAAGCGCTTCGTTAGGAAGGCCAATAAAAGAAACGGTTGAAGGACCTGCTCAGGAGAAGATTATATTACGGGATCAAGAAATCGAAAAAGAGGCCGAAAACAAAGAAAGCGCTGCGCCTAAAGAAAAAATCGCGAGTGCCAGATCGGTGCTTGTTGTCGATGATAGCGAAGTAAATCGCGATCTTCTCTTGCGAATGCTCACATTGAAAGGTTATGAGGCAAGGGCTGTCTCAAGCGCAGAAGCAGCTCTAGAATCGCTCAGGGTAAAGAGCTTCGATATTATGCTCATAGACTGTGTCATGCCTGAAATGGATGGTTATGCCCTGGCCCAAAAAATTCGGGCTGAAGATATATCCCAACAAAAGGGCCTCCAGAGTGCCTTGCCCAGACCTGTACTCATCGCCATGAGCCCGCGACATGACCAGGAAGAAGCGGAGAAATGTGCTAAAGCTGGCTTCGACAGTCTTCTAGTTAAGCCCTTTACGATGACGGCCCTCGACCAACAAATTCGCCTTATTTTTGATGATAAGAGAATAGGATGAGGGCTTGCTTTCCAATGACAGCTTTCTTTATCTGGCATAATGCATCTTTAGTGTCGTCATTGAAAAACAATAATTAAGTTTATAGAGATATTAGACAAAAGTGGCAATTTCTCTATTCTATTAAATAGCTACAATTTACAGTGTACATATTAAATTGCTAATTCACGATTAAATCAACATTTATTAATGGTGGTAAGAGAGACAAAAAGTTCTAAGCTTTGAAATATAGAGAAAAATTCATTGTACAAGATGTTTATGTCGATTATACTTATATTAAAGTGTAGTGGCTGAATCCGTTGGAAGAAGCCACAAAAAACACAAAATGTATCCGCGGGGCATAGACCCTGCGGGCGGGAGACGCAAAATGAAAAAGTTTGCAATGGTAGCTCTGTTTGCGGTAGTGTCGTTAGGGATGGTGTTTGCTGCGGTGGATACAAATACCGGCAATGTAACGATCCAAGGCACTGTCAGCCAGGTTTTTCAACTGACCGTACCAGGAAACTATACGGGCTCTATCTCGTATGATAGTTCAACACATTGGGATTTATCCAAGATGAAGGTGATTTCCAATGTCAATAACTGGATACTTACGGTTAGCAGTCAGAATAATGGCAATTTGGTTGACACAGCCACTAGTGGGAAAATCGCTTATAAAGTGACTGTTGGCAGTTTATTCAATAAACAACAGCCAACAACCGCGGGTATTAGGTCAAGCGCACAGACAATGACACCAAAAGATGGAACAGAATATGCGTTTGCCATCGACATTGATGCCCCAAGCGGCATGTATCAGGCTGGGACCTACACGGATATAATTACCTTGACGGTCAGCGGCCAGTAATCCGTAACAGAGTGATGACAGGAAGGCCGTCCAGGCTAAGGCCGGGCGGCCTTTCATTTTTAAGTAGCTATCCTTGCTTTTTGTCCATGTTTTGACTTTTGGCGCTTGTTTATAGCGCCGTTCAGCAACTCTGTAGTCCAAGTCCTTGTTCC
>MWDY01000191.1 GCA_002070755.1 Spirochaetes bacterium ADurb.Bin110
CTACAACGTCGTCGTGCTGTTGATCCCGCCTTTTCGATTGAAGATGTAGAAAACCAACTTGTACACCTATATGTCTTAGATGGAAATGATTGGTTAGGCCGTGGTGTGCTTGGTGATATAGTATCAGAGGCCACAATCGCAGCTTATGAGCTGTTCATCGAAGAATGGAAAATTGAAAAAGGGGGAAAGAATGGCTGTTGAGATTAGAAAAGTCGAAAGCCAGAGAGATTTGAAGCGATTTATAGATTTTCCTGTGCACCTTTATTGGGATAAACCAAACTATGTGCCAGCTCCCCGCTTTGATGAGATGCGGACCCTCAGTAAAGATAAGAATGCAGCTTTCGAATTCTGTGAGGCTGAATATTGGACCGCATGGAAGGACGATAAAATCGTTGGCCGTATTGCCGGCATAATCAATCACCGCTTTATAGAAAAATGGGAAAGGGAATGGGGTCGTTTTGGTTGGATCGATTTCATCGACGATGCTGATGTATCCGCTGCGCTTCTTGGCACTGTTGAGAAATGGGCAGCTTCGAAGGGGATGAAAGCTCTGCACGGACCCTTGGGCTTTACTGATCTCGATCGGGAAGGCATGCTTGTAGAGGGCTTTGATGAGTGTGCAACCTTAGCTACGATCTACAATTATCCCTATTATCCCCAGCATTTAGAAATGCTTGGTTATCGAAAAGACGTAGACTGGCTGCAGTTCCAAATCTTCACCCCTAAGGAAATTCCGGAGAAAGTTCAACATGTGGCTGACCTGATTGCAAAACGCTCTGGTGTACACCTGTTCGTATGGAAAGATAAGCGTGTCATTGTCGAAAAATTCGGCAAGGAACTCTTTGCGCTGATAGATGAAACATATGGGGATCTCTATGGCACAACGCCTTTGAGTGAGCGGCAGGTAGAGGATTATATCAAGCAGTATCTTGGCTTTGTGGAGCCGCGCTTTACCAAGATTCTGGTAGACAAGGATGAGCATCTCATAGGATTTGGCATTGCAATGCCCAGTCTTTCGGAGGCTTTCTATAAATCGAGAGGCAGGCTTTTCCCTGCAGGCTGGTATTATGTCTTAAAAGCGCTGAAAAATCCCAAGGTGCTCGATCTATACCTAGTGGCCGTTCGTCCAGAATATCAGTCGCGAGGAGTGCTTGCCCTAGTTATGAATGAACTTCAGCGCAGTGCGATGGACGCAGGCATCGAATATGCAGAGACCAATCTCGAGCTCGAGGATAATATCAAGGTTCAGAGCATATGGAAGGATTATCCTAAGCGTCAACATAAGCGCAGTCGGGCCTATATAAAGGAAATTTAATCAGCGCGCAATAGGAGTGCCTATTTCTGGTTCACGGAGATATATGGGTCCTGCGGTATCGCTAGCACCGCCTTTTTCTATATATGTCTTAATACCAAGAAGAGAGAGAGATTCTATTTCCTTTTCCGGATCTGGCTTATGCAATATCCATCCTTCTCTTTCTAAGCAGATAGTCTCGGCCAGTTCAGCATCGGGACCTACAAAATTAACCTTATCTTCGCCATGAATCTTTTGGATTAGCTGTGTGAGTTCTATATCCATCAAATTACCTATCCTCTGGCCGCGGAAATAGCGAGCACAATAGACTCTATGCTTTCGTGCATCGATAACTGGCACGACAATACCTTCAAGTTCTTTCCAAGCCCATCCATATATATCTAGAGTAGGGACGAGCACTATAGGAATTTCAAGCCCAAGAGATAGTCCCTTTGCCGTTGCTATTCCTATCCGCAAACCTGTAAATGAACCTGGACCTCCTGCAACTGCGAGTAACTCCACATTTTTTATCGTAATTCCAGCCTCTTGAAGTGCTTGTTCCACTGCAGGAAGAATGGCTTCAGCATGAGTGACAGGTGGCTTAAGTACAGATATCGCGAGCAGTTTATCTTTGAAGATACCTACTCTAAGTGTAGGAACACTTGTATCAATCGAAAGTACAGTCATCTTGAAACCTCTTTATCAAGGCTGAAGCATGCTCCAGATCTAAAAAGCGCGGAATCACAAAACGGCGCCAATCGATATTCTCGATCCAATCACCTTCGATCATAATAATTCTGCTACCGTCTTCTTCGACAACCATGGTGATATATTGGGTTTCCTTTGGCAATATTCCTGCGATTCTCTCGCTCCATTCTATGAGACTCAGCGAGCCAGGCGAACCAAGCAGCTCTTCGCCGCCAGTCTGCATGAATTCGTCCTCGTCCAAGAGACGATATGCATCGATGTGTACAAGATGAAGGCGGCCTTGATATTCAGCTATTATTGTGTATGTAGGCGAGATTATAGGCTCCATTATTCCTAAACCTTGAGCAACTCCTTTAGCGAGCGTTGTCTTCCCTGCGCCAAGATCACCTCGGAATGCAATGATAGACCCGCTTGGCGCTGTACGTCCTATTGCTCTGCCTATTGCAATTGTTCTACGTACATTAGGGCTAGAAAGAATAATCAGAGACAAGCCTCCCTCAATATTTCTTAATATTCTATAGTATGCGCCAAAGGCAGATTTTTCTAGACCTGTATAGAAAGAGGCGTATAAATGGAAAGTCAAGGCTGGACTTTTGGCTCGCTAAGAACAATAATAATTTAATGAGAACAAAATATGCCGATAATCAAACAAAGATAAGCATTTAATATTGAGAGGCTCAGATGGAACGATTTAGAGCAAGCGATGGCAAAGAACTAGCTTATCTGCAATTCAACCCTAAAAATGAAGCAAAAGCCGTGGTTATCGTTGGTCATGGCATGAATGATCACAAAGAGCGTTTTATACATCTTGCTGAAGCACTTACGCCGATTGGTACTTCCGTCTGGATTCCTGACCTTAGAGGTCATGGCGATACCGATTATGATACCAATAGAGGCTATCTAGCTGACAAGGATGGGTTCGAACGTGTTGTCCAGGATTTGGTTGAAATGGGAGACTATGCTTCGAGCTGTATGGGGGGATTGCCACTTTATTATTTTGGACATTCATTTGGAGCGCTTATTGGCATGGCTTTAATTGCTACCTACGGGAAATATCTTCATGGAGCAGTGCTTTCCGCTCCACCCGAGCCGCAAAAGCCTTTTATGGATAAGGTAGGT
>MWDY01000192.1 GCA_002070755.1 Spirochaetes bacterium ADurb.Bin110
ATGGTAATCGTTTTTCTCTTTTTCTTCTGGCCTTCTGCTCAGGCCATTTTGCAATCCTTCTATCTACAAGATCCCTTCGGCGGCAAAATGATTTTTGTTGGCTTCGAAAATTATTCGAAACTACTAGTTGATCCCGATTATTGGCAATCTTTCTGGGTATCGACGGCATTTGCGCTATTCATAACCTTAAGCTCGATGGTTATTTCTCTTTTTCTCGCAATCCAGGCAAATAAGAAAATAAGATTCGCTTCTTTCTATAAGACAATGCTTATCTGGCCTTATGCCGTATCGACACTCGTCGCTGGAGTAATATGGCTTTTCATGTTCAACCCCAATGTAGGAGTTATTGCATATGTGCTGAAGCACACTTTTAATGTCAACTGGCAATATCTATTGAACTTCAACCAAGCTTTCCTTTTGCTCACTATGGCTGCTACCTGGAAGCAGTTGGCCTACAATTTTGTATTCTTTCTTGCGGGACTACAAAGCGTCCCTGCAACTCTAGTCGAAGCTGCAGAGATAGACGGTGCTGGGCCTACCAAGAGATTCTGGAAAATCATATTCCCCCTTCTTTCGCCGACTACTTTCTATCTATTGGTCATGGACCTTGTATATGGATTCTTCGAGACCTTCCCTATCGTGCATTCCATAACATCGGGAGCTCCGGGGAAATCTACTGCCATACTCGTATACAAGGTTTGGCGAGATGGGGTTATCAATCTTGACCTAGGGAGCTCTTCTGCACAATCGGTTATCCTAATGATAATGGTCATTATTCTGACGGTATTCCAGTTCCGCTTCATAGAGCGGCGAGTCACATACTGAAGCGGAGGAAACATCCATGAAAGAACAACAACGAATTAATAAAGCCGCTCACCGGGCAAAGATCATTCGCAGTTTTTACCCGCATATAATCCTATGGATTGGCATAGCTATTATCATATTCCCGATATATTTCATTTTTTCGGCTTCATCTCATACCAACGCCGATATACAAGCAGCGCCCATGCCTCTAGGCATAGGATCTCATCTAATCGAGAATTACCGCCAGGCACTGCTGCATGGAACACAGAACATGGGTACGCCAGTTTCTACTATGCTTAAGAATTCGCTCATCATGGCGCTTGGCATATCTATAGGCAAGATAATAATTTCTCTTATGGCGGCCTTTGCAATTGTGTTTTTCGATTTCCCATTGAGAGGCTTTTGCTTCTGGAGCATCTTTATCACTCTAATGTTGCCAGTCGAAGTACGTATTATGCCTACCTACAAGGTAGTTGCAGATCTAGGATTGCTGAATAGTTATGCAGGTTTAATTCTGCCCATGATCGTTTCAGCGACAGCCGTATTCTTATTTAGGCAATTCTTCATGTCAGTACCAAGAGAAATAGCCGAAGCATCGCAGATAGATGGCGCAACCCCAATGCAATTCTTTAGACATATTCTTGCCCCGATGACACGTACACCAATCGCTTCAATGTTTGTCATCCAGTTTATTTATGGATGGAATCAATACTTGTGGCCACTGCTCATAACCACTAAGCCAGAATTCTATACACTGCTAATAGGTATCAACCGGATGATGTCTGGCGCAGATGTCCAGATAGAGTGGCAGATAGTAATGGCGACAACAATGCTTGCCATGCTTCCACCAGTCATAGTTGTAGTGCTTATGCAGAAACAGTTCATATCCGGTATGACCGAAACAGAGAAGTAATCTTAGAGGATTGAACTAACAGATCGCGGTTAAGAATACAAAATAAAGGCTTAAAAATGAAAAGGGGTTGCCCAAGATTTACCTGAGCCGCCCCTTCGATTTTCATTCATCAGATTTTTTGTGTTAAAATCAAAGCATCCCAAAATAACAACGTGCATTTTCCCAACAGATGCCGCGCACAAGCTGTTCTGTATAAAGCGGATTATCTGGCAGTTCTCCAGCCTCCACCCATTCTCCCACTATATTGCATAAAAGACGGCGAAAGTATTCGTGCCTCGGGAAAGACATAAAAGATCGAGAATCTGTAAGCATTCCTACCCATGCGCCCAATAACCCGACTCCAGCATACTCCCTCATGTGGCGTTCCATTCCATCCTTCTGGTCATTGAACCACCAAGCTGCACCAAGTTGAACCTTTCCAGCTACCTGTGGCGAGCTAATCTCTGGAGCGGTGCCTGCAAAGCTCCCTGCAAGTGTAGCAAGAGGATTATGCTTGGAAGGGTCGAGTGTATAGAGAATGGTTTTTGGAAGATTCCCCTCTCTTTCCAAGGCTCCAAGCAAAGAGGCAAGCGCACCAATAATTGGTGCATCGGAACTGCAATCTCCGCCCACATCGGGGCCAAAGGCTCTATATAATCCGGGATTTACATTTCTGAGCGCTCCTATATGGAGCTGCATTGTCCATCCTTTTTGTGCATTGAGTCGTCCAAAGTGCAAAAGAAGTGCAGTATCAAGCTTTTCCCGCTCTATTGGCAATAACTCTTCGCCACTGCGACCTTTTCTTACAATAGAATCGAGCTCGGCATCGGAGGCTTGCATAAAGGGTGGTATAAGAAGAGCATGATCCGACAGCCTGCTCCCCATCGAGTGGAAATAAGCATGGCGACTGGCCAAAGCATCTGCAAGGCTGGCAAAGGACTCAATTTCTATGCCAGCTGCCTCGCCAAGCAAATCGATATAAGTATTCCAAGCGCTTATATCCTCGGTTTTCATGGCCTTGTCGGGTCGAAAGGCAGGCAATACTTTTGTTGTGAATGAAGAGCCAACCCGTTGCTCCTCAGCAATTGCTCTGTGCCAAGCTAGATTGTCTACTGGATCGTCCGTTGTGCACAATACGCTAACCTTAAATCGCTCTAGAAGAGAACGGGGGCTCATTCTTTTCTCTGCTAGGATAAAATTGGCCTTCTCTCTTATGCTCAATGCATTCTGAGGTGTAAGCACTTCATCTATTCCAAATATTCTTTTGAGCTCGAGATGAGACCATTGTACAAGAGGATTGCCAGCCGCCTTAGTTAAGGCACTAGCATAGGCGAGAAATTTTTCGTCCCAAGCTCCAGCGCCTGCACAAAGCGATTCAGGCGCGCCATTCGCCCTCATTATGCGCCATTTATAGTGGTCCCCTTCCAGCCAAATCTTGGCTATATCATCGAAAGGTTTATCTTCGGCTATGGCCTTTGGTGACAAGTGGCAATGATAATCGAAGATAGGCAAATCTTTCGCAATTTCGAAAAATAGCCGCTTTGCAGTTTCATTCTTCAACAGAAAATCCTCATCGAGAAATTCAGCCATATAACCCCCTTTCTATATTGCAGATTGGAATATAGTTGACTGAGATATTGTAGATTAAAATATCGCGAATTTAGATATTATCGATGAGGAATCCTCCATCGATGGGAATGCTAACTCCAGTTACAAAGCCAGATGCCTTCGAACTCGCTAGGTAGAGCGCGGTGCCCCAAAGCTCTTCATATTCTCCAAAACGACCAAATGGTGTACGCGCAATAATCGCTCGCCCTCTTGGCGTGAGATCGCCTGTTTTTTCATCTATGAGAAGCGCACGGTTCTGATTACCGACAAAAAAACCGGGTGCAATAGCATTGACCCTAATTCCATATGGGGCAAACTCCTTTGCAAGTGCTTGGGTGAGATTGAGCACGCCGGCCTTTGCAGCGTCGTATGCCCAAGTATCCGATAGGGGCTTGTAGCTTGTCATCGAAGTCATGTTGATCATAGAGCCCTTTATTCCCTCAGAGATCCATCGCTTTGCAAAGACCTTTGATGGTATTACAAGTCCTGCCATAAGGTTTAGCCTTAACACTTCCTCGAACAATTTTTCATCTAATTCTACAAATTTCGATCTCCCAATATTGCCACCAAC
>MWDY01000193.1 GCA_002070755.1 Spirochaetes bacterium ADurb.Bin110
TCCGAGCCCAGCAGCGTCTGCAACCGCCGAGCCCGATATCCCCGAAAAGAGCATCTCGGCGACTACCGACACCTGGCCAAGACCGCCTGGGATATGTCCAACTAAGGCTTTAGCAAACCTGAAAATGCGATTGGTGATCCCTCCAGTGTTCATAAGATTGCCGGCCAATATAAAGAAAGGAACCGCAAGAAGTGTGAATCCTGTTGTTCCATAATGCATCCGCTGAGGCAAAAGGGCTAGAAACTGTCCCTGCCCTTGTCCGACAAAAAAGATTACAGCTGTCAAGCCAATGGCTACAACTATTGGAACATTTATCATTATTAGAGACAAAAGGACTACGAATACTAGAGCAGTAATCATAATATTCTCCATCGATTCATAGGACTGGGCCTATCTATAACTAAACTATCTATAAGCCGCCAGTCACCAAAAATGGCGGGCGCCCATAGCCCAGATGGGCGCCCATAGCCTAAATGAGCGCCCACAGCCCAGATGGGCGCCACACAAAGCTGATCCTATTCCTTAGAAATTACCTCGATTTGGACAGTAATTCCTGGAATGTATTCCAATCCTTTTCACTTACCTTGGATTTTAAGGTATCCCATACGGAGACCGTTGCTGCCTGGAATGGGGCTGTATCTGGGTAATTGACTTCCATGCCGTTCTTCTTCATTTCCTCGATCTGAGCTGCTTCGCTCTCTCGGACGAGCTTTTGCATATACTTGCCTGCACTTTCGGCTTCTTCGATCAGGATTTTTTGTTGATTGGGCGATAGCGAATCGAATTTGGCTTTATTCATGATGAGATGGGTAGCAACATAGGTGTAATTTAGGATAGAGAGATACTTTTGAGTCTCCCACATTTTGCCAGCATAGATGGTCGCTATGGGATTCTCCTGACCATCGACGACTCCCTGCTTTAGTGCCATTGGCAACTCGGTAAAGGCAATTGTCTGAACCACTCCACCCAATGCCTTCACTGTCTCTTGGTTCACAAAGTCTGGGGGCGTGCGAATCTTCAAGCCTTTGAAATCATTGGGAGTATTGATGGGTCTTTTGGAATTGGTATAAGTTCTGAAGCCATATTCCCAGCGGGCTATGTATTTGAGCCCTGCCTTATCGAGATCGGGCTTTATCCAATTCACGAATCCATCGCCAGCAAAGAACCTATCCACCGCCGCATAATCCTTGAACGCAAAAGGCCCAGTAACCAAGTTGACCTTGGGCGACCATTTTGCCAGAGCCGGCTCGGTTGGCAGCACCAAGTCGATTGCCCCAAGACAGGTCTGTTCCACCATTTCCTGTGAGTTTCCCAGCTTGCTATCAGGGAAGATTACGATCTTGAGCGTGCCATTGCTGCGCTTGGCGACATTTTCCGCCAATTGCACGGCAGCTAAATGCATTGGGTGTGATGTTGCAGAATAGTGCCCTAGCTTCAACTCTACGGTCTTTTCCTCTCCAGTGGCAGCAAAACCAGAAATCACCGCTGCGATTAGAAAGATCACAAGAAAATGCTTTTTCATCTTAGCCTCCTTCCTCGATCTCCATCTTTTTATCCTAATTCCACAATGTGGAATAAGGTTCCATATTATGAATAGTATAGAGCTAGAAATAAATTCTTGCAAGTTTTTTTTAAAAAATGTCATTTGAAAATGTAATTTGTTTCAATTTTTCTAAAATTAGACAAGAGCTAGATCTGTATATTTCTGTCTGCAAAAATAATACATGTTCAGATATAAGGTGGCTTATGACCAGTCAGATAGAATTTTTGGGATGAACACATCCAGAAAAAATAGCATTGCTAGTACAAATATCTAAGCTCACAGTTCTCGGCCTTGGAATATCTGAAGCAGTCAGTATATTGAAGCCAAAAGTGCTCTTCTTATCAAAATGTGATTTCTTTGGACTTTGAAATCTTCATAAATAGGGGTTCCTGAAGAACTCGCTTTCTGGTTTTTCAAGCAGCTATAAGCTGACAAATTCGCTTCCCAAAAGCTATTCTGACCATCTCAACTAGGGTAATCCAATAGAGCCACAAAGAAGGCCTTCACCTTCCTCTGGTACAGCACCATGAGGTTCATCACCAAGAATACCAAGTGGATCGCGCTCTCACTCGTTGATTGCAGTTTCGTCCCTATCCTATCAAGCCTATAACGTCGTTTCCCTTCACCAAACTTGCCTTCAACCGCGATCCTCGAATTTTCATCTTGTTGTTCTATTCTTCTCCGCTCTCTTTGAATGTCACGGTCGCTGATAACTTTCCGATTTTAGTTCGATTTGATTTCTCAAATTCTTACTCTCGTTGTACGGTTCCCATGAAAGCCTATGCACTTCGGTTAGTCCATCCACAAGACTCACCGACAACTTCGCCCCAAACTCATACATCCTCCGCGCTTTGCCTCTCGCAATAAGCCGCACAAGCTCAGAGATCATCACAAGGTCTCTATACTGCTTCCCCGACAGCCCTTTTAATCCGACAATTCTCTTGTAACCACCTATGATTCTCAAGTTTCGCTCGACATACTGTAGCTGCTTCCTTAACGCTTTCCGTACCATTCGTCCCCGTGGCTTACGGTTCCGCATGAAGGTCAAGAACTCTTTCCTCGCCGTCTTCCGATATGTCCTCGGTTTCTCATATCCCTCCAGCGCTCTTTCATGCAGCGTGTCGATAATTCTCTCGCTCTTCCGTCTCGCCTCATCCAAAAGAGTCACGTCGTAAGGAAATCGCATGTCCTTTAGGTGCACAACTCGCGGCCCTCGTCATCAGCTTTGTTTTTCTCGATGATCAGCGCGTTTATTTCTTTCAGAATATTTCCCGAAAGCCGCTTTCTAAAATGCACCATCATACTGGGGTCAAAGGGTAACTCATCCTTATACCCTTCGTATCCTAAAAAGTACTGGAGATAGGGACTCTCCCTGATATACTCCACGAGCTCTTCATCCGGCAACTTCGATTTCTCTTTAATGATAAGAGCGCCTAACGCGACGCGCACAGGAAGTGCTGGTCGCCCATTGTTCGTCACAAAGAGAGCGGCATATTTTTCTTCTACTTTGTCCCACGGGATTAATTCCGCTAGAATTACCCATCGATTCTGACGGTTGAGCTTCCCTCCGAAGACCATATCGAATTTCTCAAACTCAGGCACTTTTTCTGGT
>MWDY01000194.1 GCA_002070755.1 Spirochaetes bacterium ADurb.Bin110
ATCTCCTTGCCCTCTGCAATTGGGTATGAGCTATTTCTGGGATTAAGACCTTCATACATAGTGATGAACGAATTTTTGCGACTCTATATTTGTAGGTGGGAATTTTCCTTCGTGATAGTTTATTGGCACTAGGTTGGCTCCTTTATTTTTTGTTGGCTATGATTCTCTGCATTATCTGCTAGAATCGTCTGTAGGTAGCGCTCTTTGTCCTCGTACAAAAAAACAACATGATGCTCCAGCATTTGAGCCTTATTGAAAGACTTCCAGCGGTGTTCCATGTCTGCGGAGGACGTATCCGAAAGAATGTACGAGTCGAGGGTTAGGTCGGGGTCGGCAAGGCGGTTCTCAATGTCCTTGATGTTCTTATAGAAGTCAATCTGCGGGTCTTCAAACCCCATTTGCCTCACGCTTTTCGGATCCACAAAGCGCACATGCTGGCGACCATCCGCATCGACAAGCCACAGCATGAAGTCGGGATGGAAGTTGCCTGCTTCAAAAAAGCCCGCGCTCTTGGAGAGCGGCGAGCGTAATGCAAAGAGCACTGCCTCGATTTGATGCGGATTGAGGTCGACCTTGGCATCGAAAAGGGACATAGACAGGCAGTCGAGCCCTTGTGGTGCATGGCGGGTCAAATCCCAAGCAAAGTACTTGGCGTGGTATGGTGTGATTGTGGACATCAGCAAAGATCCTAGATTTTATTATAGGGCAACACGAGGGATAGAAAAATGGCAATATTGGGTACTTGGGTACTGGGAATCTTCTATAACAGCAAATATTCTGACTGTTAGTTAAAAGCATAGAGGCTAGCGCTGCCTACACCATGATCCTGAAAAACAATGGCGACCTTCTGGCCACTGGTTGCAATGACAACGGACAGCTGGGTGATGGTACTACCGAGAATAGGAATACATTTGAACAGATAACTATTCCTGTCGAGCAATGAGATTATGCTAATTTCTAAAAATCAGACCATTGCCGACTGAAATAGACTGGAATCGCCAAAGGGCCTCAGATGAGGCCCTGCTTTCGCGATCCTACTCAAGAGTAATCCTTATCGGCGTCTCCGAAAAGAATGAAACAGTATGTTCAATTTCACTCGTATTTGGCGCTTTTATCTTTAGCATGTATTGCTGCTTAAAATTGGATTCATCGAAACGGATGCTTATTTTTGCGACACCAAGGCTATCGGATACTGCAGTCTCGCCATTCACGTGCACTATAGCACCTTCTACTGGACTACCATCTTTCTTAGCGATATGAATCTCATATTCTCGTGTCACTGTCGCATCTTTCCATTGCAGATTGTTTTGAACAGCGCTGTCAATGGTAAGGCTCCCTTTCATCGAAAAATCATTGCTCATTGAATGGTATGCAACACCACCTATAATTTCTCCTGCTGTAGTCCACATGGCATTATTAAATTCCATTGCCCCCATAAAATCCCTTGGGATAAATTCACACATGTGAGAATTATTGAGAGTTACAGTCGAATTTCCTGTCGGTTGCAAAAAGAGATAATCGGAATTATTGACTGTAATATGTGAATCTTTAATAGTGAAGGGCCATTGTCCCATTACCGTCACATTTGACAATTCTATATCCCTATACATAAGGCTTGATGGAATTCCCACTTTTAGATCATGAAATGTTGCATTATCGTTGACGATATCGATAAATACTTTGCGCAATTCGGAATTGGATATTCTGACATGGGCATCTGGATCGAGGAAGAATATCCAGCCTCGTTCATATGGGCCATGCGCAAGATCACCCGTAAAATCGTCCTTTAAGATTGTTGTCTTTATGAGAGTCAATGTATAGTCTGCTTCTGGTATCATGCTGTGAACGTCCCATGAATCAAGATAAGTCCCCGAGGCGAGATTGCTCACATTCAAATGTGCGCCTGCAGGTACCTTTATTCCGAGGGCACCGATGGTAGAATTTATGACAGTTGTATGGCCTCCCATGACCTGCAATAGCCCTCCTATGGTGAAGACCATTTGGGAATTTATCATGGTAAGAGAGGCGCCATCCGACATATCGAAATAATGAATCGAGGTCGGCGAATCGGTGATTGTCACCTTGCCTTTGTTGAGCACACAGACAAGGCCCGACTCCGGGAAGATCTTTGAGCCTTCTATTTCCACTAAAGCTTCTGGTGCAATGATGATGTATACATGGATAGTCGGTACATCACCTCTTCCCATCATGAGCTGAGAGTCTTTTATGATCAACTTGGAATGATCATTTACGTATATATTTCCTTCCTGTAAATATTTTTCATTCTCGATAGTCATTGTTTCCCCATTCTCAATGACTAAGTCCCCATTGTGAGAGATCCATGGCTGTACATTCTCTTCGCTAGGATCATCATCGACGATTTGGTCTTTCAGATTGTAATGAAAGAAATTGCTATGACCTTGTCCTGGTATAGAGAATTGAAGAGACCCTACCATCGGAAAATCGATGCGATCCAGACCTGTAAGCCAAGGAAGCGTGCCAATAAATAATCCTGTTGGCGAACTGTCCAGGGCAGCATTGGGTCGGACCACGATCTGGCCGGCGCCACCTTCCATTGCTGTTTCCTTGCCATTTAGATACATCTTCCAATTGCCCCACTCCGAAGGAAAAGCATCGAGACGCACTTCTATCACATTTGTCTTTGTGTCGCGCCTCATGCTAATGATATTGAAAGTTGCATCGCTATCCCCGGATATATTCCTTTGAGGACTATTAGTGCAGCCGATGAAAAAACAGAGACCCACAACAATAAGAAAGAGAGAAGATTTAGATGATATCTTCATGCTTCCTCCGGATGATGCCCATTCTGCCTTGCCAGTTGTGTATGAAGCCATGCTTCTTTAAGCTGGGCCCATTTGTCAAGACCACTTTTCTGAAAAAGTTTCGTGGACTTTGGTGTCCACAATTGCCCTCATTGTGCATATCCAGCTTTCGGAGAGCAGGTCACCCTTTTCAGAAATCTCAGAATAGCTTGAGACTTATTGCAAATATCCCCTGATCTTTAATTGGCAGCCGCATGAGGACTTTATCGTCATTCATGCTATACCCAATAGACAAGTTGCCATGACAAATAAGGAGAGGAATATTATTGAAGCTAATAGCAGCACAGAATCCCCATACTCCTTCAGTAAAAATACTTGTCGAATACGAAACTCTTCCATCAATTTTAGCATTAAATGCATTTGTTTCATGGTTTCTTGAGGGAACATAGATAGATGCCTCTAATGTGCAATAGGCCAATCTTATTGTACCTAGATCGAGGAAAAGTTCATAATTCAATTGGCTATAGTCAGTGGGCGCAATCTCATAATGCCCAAACCCAAATTGTTTTATCTCATTGAAGCGAAAATAGTGAAAAGCCGGCACCAATTCTCCTAGGGTATTACCAATATCTACCTCTGGGGCTAGGAAGCGCAGGATATGAGAGAGGTCTATGCTCTTCCCAATCCGAAATGAATGCATCACACTATTTTTATAATCATACGTAACAATTGAATCAAATCCAAATGCTGATACATCGCCAAACAAATATTGATGCTCTTTAGTATTGGTGAGGAGGTTTCAATCATGCGATTGAACGCCTCCGGCGTTATAACGATGGTGTCTGCAAAAAGAGCGCTAGACAAAAACATGAAAACCAAAAGCAATGCACCTTTATGTATCATGGGCGAGCTGTGCATATTCTAGCATTATATATCGGGACTTATCTCTAATAATTCTACAACCACTCCATCCTGTGAGCGGCAGAACACCACACGTTTATGTTCATCAATACGCATTGGGCCGAGCAGTATTTCAAGGTCTTTCATAGCTTGCTCCAAGTTATCAACCCGAAATCCGATATGTGGCTGGCTCTTTACTGGCTCGGGTACCGGAGAATCATCTTCGTACCGCAGCCATTCTACTTTAAAAGGATGCATTTGAGCATCGGTTATCCATACTTTATTGGGTTTATAGTAGAATTCTTTCTCTCGTTTTTGATATGATCTGTATCCCACATGGTCGAATACCATACTTTGCTCCATCTAGGCTTCTAATGGTAGCCTAACAGGAATCCCGTTATTCTTAGCACTACGATCCGCAGCCTCAATTATTTCGAACGTCTTTATTGCATCATCTAAATCCACAATGCAGGGAGTATCATTAAGAATAGAATCGATAAAATGGTCTACTTCACTAGGAAATGGATGATGCGACACATCGCCAGAATCAGGAGTCTGAACCGGTAATGTTATCCAGTTATTTTGGCCAGGAATTGCTTGTTTGGCCCACAATTGGTTATTGATCAATGTGCCTTTATCACAGTAAAGCTTTAAATTGTAGATGTAAGGGCATATCACATCGTATGAGCAGCACACCTTTCCCATTGCCCCATTTGAGAACTTGGTTACAAAGGTAATCGTTGTGTCTTGTTCAAAATCATCACGGTAGCGGCCAGAAAGAGCTACGACCTCAACCGCATCGCTCTTCATAAACCAACGCAGTCCATCTACTGCATGGCATCCTCCTACTTGAAGTATCGAGCCACCCTTCTCATAAGTCTTTGACCAATCATAGCAATGGTATGATTCATCAATATGATGGAGGTAATCGACTTCAGCATAGAATGGTTTACCAATAATATCGCGGGCGATCAATTCTTGAGCAGTTTGAAATAATGGGTTCCATCGAAGTACAAAGCCTACTATTGTTCTTACGTTATTTTGATGCACCGCTTTTTGCATCCGCAACATATCCTGCCAGTCAATGGCGATAGGTTTTTCAATTACAATATGTTTTTTTGCTTCAGCTGCCATGATTGTTTGCTGAGCATGCATAAAGTTAGGAGTCAAAATGGCAACAATATCGATATCGCTTTGCCTAAGCATCTCTTTATAGTCATCATAGGCTGTACAATGCGACAGATTATGCTGAGCCGCTTTTTGTCTCGCTCTTTCTTTGGAACGCGAGCAAATAGCTCGCACTTCAGTATGCGGGTTCATCGAGAATGCCCGTATATATTCATCCGAAACCCATCCGGTTCCTATGATTCCTACTCCCAACGATTTCATTTGTATGCCCCTTTGCTCAGTTATATACTATCGAATAATTCGATTTTGGATTACATTTCAATTTCTCTCAAGTACTCTTTCTTCGAGAGTTCGCTGCCACTACAGAAAAAATAAGCACTGACTGGATCATGAGCTTAGCCCAGTTCACTATATTCGCTTTTTGCAACAAGCTTGTAATTAAGCGAATTATCATGGCTCCTGCAATGGTGCCTTCTATTCCTCCAATCCCACCAGCGAAAAGCGTCCCTCCGACCACAGTAGCAGATATCGAATCCATCGAATAATCTGCCCCTAGGTTTAGGCTCGCAGCGCTCATATCCATGGTCAATACAATCGATGTGAGCGCTGCGATGAAACCGGCAATTGTATACACTAAGATGATAGTGTATTCATTCTTTACTCCCGACAATGTCGAGCATACGGGATTTGCTCCGATCATGTGAATCCTATTGCCAAAAATCGTCTTTTTTAGAATGAATATGAAAAAAACAGACAGCACGATCCAACATAGTACCCCTATGGGAAATAATCCCAATACTCGTAAACGTCCTAGATTCCTAAACTGCTCGGCAAGAACACCTTTAGGTTGCCCTTTCGTGTAGATCATATAGAGGCCGCGTAAAATAAAATCGGTGCATAGTGTCATGACAAAAGGAGCGATATGAGCCTTGGTGATTCCAATTCCATTGAAAAAGCCAGCAGCCGTTCCTACTGCCATTCCTAGCAAGCATACAATTATGATGCGGTTCGGATCACCATTCATTAATCCGATTGTAAGCACATGGACCAGTGTCACAATTGAGCCAAGGCATAGATCGATGCCGCCAGTAATGATTATCATCGTTTGGCCAATAGAAAGCATACCCAAGCCAGAGGATTGCTTTAATAGATTAATAAAATCCTGCAACGTTCGAGATGCAGGGCTAATTATATAGGAAATCAATAGAAGAAATAAAAAACCGGCATATACTCCTACTATATTCATCAAGCGCGAATTCTGTAATGGTAGCTTCTTTATCGGAAGGTGGGTGATCTTTTTCACTATTCTCGTTTCCTATAAAAATACATCGCAGTTATTAGCAATATTCCAGTAATGATATCTTTGTAGTAGCTAGACTGCAGATTGTAGCGAAAGGCTATATTATTGAGAACATTTGTAAGCATAGAAATCAAGATGGTACCAGCAAGTGTGCCCGATAGTCCGCCAAGCCCCCCTGCCATAGATGTTCCGCCCACAACAGTGGCTGTAATTGATAAAAGCGTGTATTCATCACCATAATGAGAGCTACCGCTTCGCAGACGAGCAGCGAGATATAATCCAACTATGCTGCAGAGCAAGCTACTAATAATGTACGTGACTAATTTTACCGATGCTACACTTACCCCACTTTTTTCAAGCACATCGGCATTTCCTCCCAATGCATACACGCGCCTTCCAAAGGGAGTACTGTATAGGATGAATGCAGCAAGCAAAAAAACAAATAGATAGAACACAAACGGAACCGAAATAATTCCCCAGCTCGCGGTAAGAACTTTCTTGAATAGTGGTGGTATATAGCCACCACTAGTCTTATGGAGTGCAAACGCAATGCCTTGAAAAAAGTAGCCGGTGCAAAGCGTCGCGATGAGCGGAGGCATAGGAAATACTTTTAGGATAAAGCCATTTAATGCTCCACATATGATTCCGCAGCTCATGCAAAGCAGCACAATGAATAGTATGTTCGGTATCGAATCAGTCATTAGCGTACTCGCTATGAGAGATATTAGGCTGATCTGGCTACCGACCGACATATCAATCCCTCCGCCAAGAATGACAAATGTCTGGCCGATGGCTACTAGGCCTAATGGAACCATCTGTTGCAGCACATTCGCTATGTTGAGAGGGTGAATAAATTCGGGGATAACGATCACAATCAAGATCAACAGCAATGCTAATACTGTCCAGATAATCTTGGCCGAGTGACGTCTAGGATGTCGCAATTCCTGCAGAAAGGCTTTGGCAGCATTCATCGCTATAGTCATTCCTTATCTCCAATATCGAATGGTTTACCGCTTGCAGCAGCCATAATCAGCTCTTCGCTAGCGACGGATCCGGGGTATTCTGCCATGATATGCCCTTCGTAAAAAACAAGGATTCGATCTGACATATTAAGCAATTCCAGCATGTCGCTTGTAACCATTATAATTGAAATGCCTTGTTCCACTAGATTGCGCAGTATTTTATAGATCTCTACCTTAGCGCCAATATCGATGCCTAGCGTAGGCTCATGGAATAGCATGATGCACGGCTTTAGAGGCAGCCATTTGGCCAACACTACACGTTGCTGGTTTCCGCCGCTCAGGTTTTGCACTATTTCTTGTTGCGAGGATAACTTGATATTTAATTGCATAATTAGATCATCGATTAGCGCATGTTGGGCTTTGCTTTTGATGATACCATGCCGACTATGCATTTTTAGAGAGGGATACGCTATGTTGCGTGCTACGCTTTGCTGCTCGGCAAGGCCTTCATTGCGGCGATCATCTGAGAGAAATGCTATGCCATGCTTCACCGCTTGTGCTGGATGCTTAATAGCTACCTTTTCGCCATTTATCGCAATGGTGCCTTTTGTGACTCGGATAGCTCCGAAAAGTGCTCTGATGAGTTCTCGCTGACCATGGCCAGACATACCGCCAATTCCAAGAATTTCCCCCCTCTTAAGCTCAAATGAAATATTATCAAAATGAGATGAATCGGATAGGTTCCGAACAGATAAGATGACTGAATTCTGATAGTTATTTCCGCTTGCTTTATGAGGAAAAATATCCTTGATTTCTCGGCCTACCATGGCCTTAATTAGAAAATCGCGATCTATATCTCCAGTATTCCATGTTCCAATATGCTTACCATCTTTGAGTACCGAAACTCTATCACAAATCTGAAAAACTTCATCCAACCGATGAGAAATATAAATTATGCCTATTCCCCTTGTCTTAAGACTACGGATTAAAGAAAATAAGGAGGCTATGTCCTCGTCATCTAGCGCTGCCGTAGGTTCATCCAGAATAAGCAAACGCATGTCGTTGCAGCACGCTCGCAATATTTCTACTACCTTAGCCTCAGCTGAGCTAAGATCGCCAGCATATTTGCCTAGATCGACTTTAATGTTGTCTTTATTTGCTATCTTCTGCAAATAATCACTCGCTGCGGCTTTGTCCATCTTGCCAAAGCGACCAGTTATTTCCTTGCCAAACATTACATTTTCAAGCACCGTCATGTTTCGAACAAGGTTATATTCCTGATGAACAATGCTTATACCCTTTTTTAGGGCATCAAAGGAGCTATGTATTTTTACGGGCATGCCATCAATCAAAATCGCTCCACTATCGGCATGATAGACTCCACCAATGATCTTTATGAGCGTAGATTTACCAGCGCCATTTTCGCCTACAAGAGCATGAACAATGCCCTCCTCAAAGCGTATATTAATATTCTCAAGCGCCGTGACACCATAAAAGGATTTGATGATATCTTTTACTTCGAGTAACATCAGACTGCTTTCATTATGCTATTAGGGTCTGAAACATCGAAGAGGATGTTTCAGACCCTTACGATTTATTTTAGTGAATTCATTTTTTCTTTAGGCCATATACTCTCTGAAGTGTTGCTTCATCCATTTTGGTATTAGCCCAGAATGAATCAGCTAGATCCCACCGGACATATTGATCGATGTTCTTGCTGGTGACAGTATATACTTTCATAATAGTATCGCGTGGAATATCCACTCCAACTTTCTTTGTGCCTTTCAAAATATCTATGCTTTGAGCAAGTGCATCAGCGAAGAAATATGTTGGCATTGAGCAGCCTATTGCATCAAAACCGGGCTGATTCGCTACCTGCTTCCACGCTTTGAGGAATCCATTAGAGTCTTCACCCATCATGGGCACAAGCGGACGCTTGGCTTCAACAAAAGCTTCGATAGCACCGCGTGTCATGTCTCCACCCGAGCTCCATACGCCATCGATTCGCGGGAAAGCATTCAAAAGATTTTCTGTAGCAGCCTTGCCTTTTGCATAATCCCAGTCAGCAAAGACTTTTGCTAGAATCTTTATATTAGGATACTTTGAAAATACTTCCATAGCACCAGCCCAGCGTTCGATCGCTACAGTGATACCATCCATTCCGTCGAGGGCAATGATATTGCCCTTTCCTTGAAGCTTGTCCGCAAGGAACTGTGCACCAGTACGACCGAAAGCTCTATCATCGCTTACCATGCTGAAAGTGTAAGCATTAGTAGCAAGCGGAGAAACACATGGGACTACAATGGTCCCTCTATCATAGTACTTCTTGATAATATCGGAGACCGCAGGCGGATTGACGGGTTGAAGAATCAGGATGTCAACATTTCTAGAAAATAGGTCTTCGAGATCGGACACCTGTTTTTCTGCACTATTTTCTGCATTCAGATAGTAGACATTGCCTATATTCCCGGAAGCCTTTTGGCGTTCTACTTCAGCGTAGAATTCCTCTCGGCTCTGCACTGCATAGGTGTTACCTTCCCAAACCACAGAAAGGGCTACATCGTACTTCTTAGGTGCTCCTGATTTTGGAGTGGCAGCAAATAGCGTGGTGCCAGCAAGCAAAAGAATACCGATGATAGCCAAGACTTTTTTCGTCTTCATTAGATTCCTCCTTCTATTTCCTTTCTCGACTGAAAGCTCAGTTTTATCGCATACCCTAGAAAGGGTAATTTGATCTAAGCAAATATGGCGCTATTAGCTTGCTTGTAGTTTTTGCATTGGATTGTCGCTAGTAAGCAATATTGAAATAAATAGTACCATAGTCCATTCTGGTTAAACATGATATATGTAGTATGATGTGATGTCAAGGAAAAACTGTCCAGTGTCATTTAAGAATCAAAGTGCACTGTTTTTTGAGGATTTAAAGTTTAAAAGTGCACTACTCCTCCATACTTTTCCAGTTGACATAAGGGAGTAAGGGAAATAATTCCCATACTTTTCCAGTTGACATAAGGGAGTAGGGGAAATAATTCCTTTCAGTGCAAATTGAAGGGAATATTTTTTAAAAATATTTGAAGAATTAAGTAGTAGGCCATTGTGCGCCAATTAAAGT
>MWDY01000195.1 GCA_002070755.1 Spirochaetes bacterium ADurb.Bin110
TTGGTAAAGCTGGTTGCGCAAACTGAATTCCTTCATGTACCAAATTGTCTATCGCAGCCTCTGTTGGGCAAAACAACACGGTGGAAAGTCTATCCGCTATAATGCGATTTTGTTCCTCTGGCATTGCCATCATGAAAGAGCGCAGGCCTGCCTCGACATGGACAACAGGAATGTGCAGTTTTGACGCTGCCAAAGCCCCTGCGAGCGTTGAGTTCGTATCGCCATACACAAGAACGACATCGGGCTTCTGCTCCATCATGACGTGCTCAAGCTGCGCAAGCATCGCACCAGTCATCGCTCCATGGGTACCAGAACCTATCTGTAGGTTGATATCGGGCTCAGGTATTTCCATCTCTCGAAAGAACACTGCCGACATATTATCGTCATAGTGCTGGCCAGTGTGAACAAGACACTCGCGTATCTTCTCTTGATATTGACTGCTACGGATGAGGCGCGAGACCACCGCAGCCTTAATGAATTGCGGCCGTGCTCCTACCACGCTCAAGAGAAAGGGCACGAGAATGTCCCTTTCATCTCTGAAGTGGAAAACTCAATAGGCAGCGTGACGGGTTGACCAATTTTTTGGCTTTTATAGATTGCAAGGATGAGCTCGAGCGCTTTCTTTCCCGCTTCGCCGTTTACAAGGGGTTCACGATCTTGTTCGAGCGCATCGAGAAAATCAGCATAGAGCGTCGTATGGCCAAAACCATAGACCGTCGGTGGATCCTTTGCGGTTGGGTCGAGGACTTTCTCTTCAGTGTCGCCTACTATCGCTGCATCGGCAAAACGCCAGACTTCGATTTTGTTGACCGCGAGACCACCGATTACCACGGTACCCTTCTCTCCAAAGAGCGAAAGCGTCTCATTGAGGTTTTGGGGAAACACATCGGCGCTCCCTTCGATTATACCTAACGCGCCACTAGCAAACTCAACGATGGCCGCGCCAAAATCTTCTGCCTCGATTGGCCGCAAAAAGCGCCGCGTTACTGCTTGCACCCGCACTGCATCTTCGCCCATCATCCATTGCAAAAGGTCGATACCATGCGTGCACTGATTCATCAGCGTTCCACCGTCGAGATCCCAGGTGCCGCGCCATGGAGCTTGCTTGTAATATTCTTCGTCCCTATTCCAACGCACTTGAATCATGCCATGGAGCATTTTGCCAAATCGCCCTGCTTCACGCGAAGCCCGCGCGCGCTGCACCGCCGGATTGAACCTATTTTGGAAACATACCGCGAGTTTTCTGTTATTGCGCCTCGCCGCTGCGATCATCGCGTCTGCATCGTGGGTTGAGAGCGCCATGGGCTTTTCGCAGATGACATGGCTCCCGGCCTCAAGACAATTGATTGCGATCCTTGGATGGTAGCCCGACTCTGTCGCAATGGCGCAAATATCGGGCTTTTCTTTTGCGAGCATCTCGTGATAGTCAGCATAAACCTTAACTTCAGTGCTACCATAGCCTGCGCGATATTCTTGCGCGCGCCTTTGCGCGCGATCGATTATAGGATCGCAGCACGCGACGAGCCGCAATCGTTCTTTGTTTGCGAGTGCGGCTTCGATGTGTTTGGAACTGATGCGACCGCAACCAATTATTGCCAAATTTCTCATATAATAAACTCCAAGAATTTAAGCAAGATTCTCATAGATTCCTCGCCATTTTTTTTCAACTGCCGATACAGAAAAAAATGATTTTAGAATTTGCTTATTATTAGAATACTCTAATCTATACCTATCGATATTAACTAAGATGTCCTTTATCAGGAATGGAATCTCATCAAATGAATTATATTCAATATATTTAATACCTACTGATTCGAGCTCCTTATATTTTATCCATTTTGCATTCAAAACAATTGCGCTAGCATAAATGTATTCTTGAAAAGAGCTCGAAAACGAATCTGTAGTTTGTGCATGAACAAAAATGTCTGTGGCGCAACGCAATCTAGCAATGTCAGTATTGCTCATATAATCGCTGAAAATCTTAAACTGACAGCTCATATTTTCAGCTTTTCGCTTAACCTCGCTATGATATTCTGGGTCAATGTTCCCATATGTCATTTGCAGAATAATGAAGATCCTACTCAACAAAATATCATCCAGTTGTTTCAGCTGCTCCAAAACTCTTATATGCTGATGATTTGGATTTCCATTATATCCAATACTGATAACTATCTTGTCTAGGGGAATCCCTAATCTTTGCCTACTTACATTTCGATCTTCATGATCTATTATATAATCAATATGCTCAAATCCTTCTATACCAAAAGTGATTTTTCTAATCTTATTTTCATAGTTTGGCTTTGTCCTAGCAATGAGCAGATCATGCATTAACTGTGTTTCCAAGGTTATAGCGCTACACTTATCTAAAAAGGGCATAATTAGCCTAGTATGCCACTTGCGGTGGCGCAATAGATCGCTTCCCCAAAAAGAACAGATTTCTGCTTTTGCCAACTTCCGAGATGCAAATGCAAGACTACAAGAAATAAAGCTAGCAAAATGAACATGAATTACATCATAGTAGCGATTCTGCTGAATCTTATTTAGCGTATATATAAAATTTATCAAAGTCTTGAATATAGGTATATGCTGAATAAGAGAACCTCGGACCTGGCAATATATCAAAGCAATCCCATTCCTTTCGTAAAACTTAAGATATTCAGCGTTCCGTATTCTTATTGTACATAGGTAGATTTCTATTTCTCTATCCCATGAAAGAAAAATATTCTTAATATAATTTCTTATATAAATAGAATTACCATCTCCGATGATAAGGATCTTCAAAGCTAAACTCCATTTGCTGTAAATTTATCAGAGATATCCTGTATTTTCTCATAATCATCTACTCTTCCAATGTCAATCCAATATTCTTCTATTTCATATTTTGTCACTGGCAATTTTTGATTAAGCATCGACTGGATTAGGTTATCAATTCCATAATAAGTATTAGATGGAATTAAAGAGAATATTCCAGGTTT
>MWDY01000196.1 GCA_002070755.1 Spirochaetes bacterium ADurb.Bin110
AGCCGAGCGGGAATCCATGACGACAATACGATAATATGGTCTGGCCTTGGCACCAAACCTTTTGAGCCTGATACGAACGCTCACGTTAATCCTCCTGCATACAAAAAAATGCAAAGTGGGCTTCGCCTTATCCGCACATCCGTTCCTTAACAAAGCCCGATCTATAGAACATATGCGGGAAAGTTATATCCTATCAATGGCCAAAGAGTCAACGTGGCAGCGTGGCAGCTTGACTATTTCCAATTTTACATTTATGGTAATAATGTCAAAATAGTTGATGGAGGGTTTTGGCAATGGCAAATACAATCCCTCAGATGTACATTGAGATCGCTCAAAGACAGCCCAATGTCCCAGTACAACTTTCTAAAGATGCGCAGGGCCATTTTCAACCAATAACCTATGGTGAACTCCTCAAGGAAATCAGCATCTTTGCGCTTGGACTAGGTGATTTTGGCATTAAAAGAGGAGACAATATAGGTTTTATTTCCGATAACAGAAAAGAATGGCTTCTTGCAGACCTCGCTATACTCGGAATTGGGGCTGTCGATATTCCGCGTGGATGCGATGCAACAGCCCAGGAAATAGCATATATTCTAAGCTGGAGCGAATGTTCGACCACCATTCTCGAAAACGAACGCCAACTAAAAAAAATCCTCGATGTCAAACAAGGCCCCACTTCTCTCAACTCAACGTCGCTTAAAGAAGCTCCTTATGCCGATCTGCGGTCCATAATCTTAATCGATCCACCATCATCGCAAATTGCCGAAGAAGCAAGGCAGGCAGGGCTCAGCATTTCTATATTCTCGGAAATTATGGAAAAAGGCCTATCACTCTATAAGGATGATCCTGATTTCTATCAAAAAGAGGCTCAAAAAGGCACAAGAGCCGATCTTGCAACCATAATCTACACTTCTGGTACCACGGGCGAACCAAAAGGCGTCATGCTTAGCCATGGTAATTTTCTCCACCAAACCGAATACTTCCCGTATTTGCTTGAGGTGAATAGCGGCGAGGTGTTTCTTTCGGTGCTTCCTATCTGGCACTCATTCGAGCGAGCTGTCCAGTACATTCTTCTACAGGCCGGATGCACGATAGCTTATTCCAAACCTATAGGCTCGATTCTTATGGAAGATATGGAGGTAGTACAGCCCCACTGGTTTTCGACAGTTCCTCGCATCTGGGAATCCGTAAAGGATGGAGTGGACAAGACAATCCGCCAGAGTGGAGGAATCACCAGGTCCATGTTCTCGATGTTTGTAGGCATTGGAAAGGCACATGCATATTTCAAGAATATGCTCTATGACCAGCTGCCAAAATTCTCTCCTCGATCGCGATTTGTCGATATTTCTATATCAATAATTCCCTTCGCGCTCCTTACCCCTTTGCGCGCTTTGGGCGATGCGCTTGTGTTCAAAAAAATCAAGGAGAAGCTTGGAAAGCGTTTCATTGCAGGCGTATCTGGCGGAGGAGCTTTGCCGCCTTCAGTAGATCACTTTTTCGAAGCTATCGGAATTTTGATACTCGAAGGATATGGCCTAACCGAAACTGCGCCAGTAATAAGCGTGAGGTTGAGAAATCACCCAGTAACTGGCACAGTGGGTCCAGTGCACCGGGGAACAGAGGTTCGCATTTTAGACGAGCGGGGAAATGTGCTCCCCGCAGGGCAAAAGGGCGTTATTTATGTCCGAGGCCCTCAAGTCATGCTTGGCTATTACAAGAGGCCCGACCTCACCGAAAAAGTGCTCTCCAAAGATGGCTGGCTGGACACTGGTGATCTAGGTATGTTCACTATCCATGGTGAGCTTAAGATAATCGGCCGTGTAAAAGACACGATAGTATTGCGTGGAGGAGAAAATATCGAGCCCTTGCCTATAGAACAGAGATTGCGCGAGAGCCCCTATATCCAGCAGGCTGCAGTAGTTGGCCAAGACCAAAGATATCTAGCAGCTCTCATCGTACCAAACCAGGAGGTCCTTACCGCCTGGGCAGAAGAGAACGATATCCCATTCAACGATTATCTATCGCTATTGGAACAACCCGAAGTAAAGGAACTCATCAACAGCGAGATAAACAGTTATATCAGCATAAAGAACGGATTTAAGCCCTTTGAGCGCATCTACTATTTCGCTCTTCTGCCTTCTCCTTTCGAGGAGGGACGCGAATTGTCGGCAAAACTCGACTTGAAGCGCCACGTTATCAACGAGCTCTATGCCGATCAGATAAAAAGACTCTTCGAGGAATGAATATATAAATACGAGTAATCTAGTCAAAAGGACTTTCTCGAAATAATTCTGATCCTAGCCTAAAGAACAAAAGACTCAAGAAACCTCGATATCGCCGAGAATGCTCTTGACATAGAGGCGCCTTGACCCTTCTCCTGTGCGAAAGGTACAGCGCTGAGGTCCTATGCCGGAAGCACTGACGGGAAAGCTTGCTTCTATTCGACCCGAAAGCGTTTCAGCCCTGAATTCTATGCTGCTATACTCGAGCTGTATGGATATGTCTCCTGAATATGTCTGGATTTCTCCACCACCAAATGCTCCACTTACTTCCAGCTCGACATCACCCTTGTTGGAAATGAGTCTGACTCTTCCTTTGACTCTGCGAGTGATTATCTTGCCCTGATCGCATACTGCTGCTACGTTCTTTTCGACCTGATCGATCAAGACAAAACTGCTCTGGGTCTCCACCTGGACTGAACCTTCAATTCTCGAGCATCTAATAGTGCCATTGATGCTCCGCGCGGAACATCCTTCACTGCGATCTACGACGATATTGCCATTGACGCTCGATACTTCTACAAATCTGGCATTCGAGATGCTAATGTCTCCTCGATCGGTAATGGCAAGAACATTTGCAGGGATTTCGCGAATCTCTATCGATCCTCTAGAGGAATGCACTTCGATATCTGAGATATGAGAAGGGATAAAAATATTGCATTTCCCGATTCTAACAAAATCATTCCCTATTACTTCGATAATCGCAATACTCTCAGCTCGCCTAAACCTACAAGACCATGTGTCGATCTCTCCTGGAACCCCTTGAAGTTCCACAAAATATCGCAGCTGTGGGTCTTCTGATCTAGTTACTATGATATTGCCTTCTGAAACACGGATAACTATCCGCCGGATGCATTCCACATCTTGAATATCTTCTATAAACCGGAAATCAATATCAATTCCTTCGGTGCGCATCAAATTATGCCTCCGGGTTCTCAATCCATGAATTACCTGCCATTCTGTAAGATGCAGATCTTGATATTATTTCTTACTATTATACCACAATCTCTCTTTTTAGCAAATCCATATTGAAATACTGTACTAATCCGCATATCTTGGCACTCGCCTTAGAAGCTCTTCTGATTTTGCAATATTTTTCGCGATTCTTGCGCATTTTTGGTTTCCATTATCTTCGCATCTAACTTCCTCCTCTTGAAAGGATTTGCAACATACAGCATTATTCGTGACATTATCGAGGAGGATATCGTGTACAAGCCCGTTGACCCCAAGGTCAACTTCCCTCAGCAGGAAGAATCGATCGTTCGATTTTGGGAAGAACAGAATATATTTAAGAAGTCAGTTTCGCAACGTGAAGGCGCACCAGAATTCAGTTTCTATGATGGTCCTCCTTTTGCTACTGGTCTTCCTCACTTTGGCCACTTTGTACCAGGTACGATCAAAGATATTTTCCCTCGGTACAAAACAATGCGAGGCTATCATGTAGAAAGGCGCTTTGGATGGGACTGTCATGGCTTGCCAGTCGAAAACCTTATCGAAAAAGAACTCGGTCTCAACTCAAAGACCGACATTGAGCGCTATGGCATTGCCGAATTCAATGAGGCCTGCAGAGGCTCTGTCCTCCGATATGTAAAGGAATGGCGCCAGATCGTCACTCGCCTCGGCCGCTGGGTCGACTTCGATAATGACTATAAAACTATGGAACCTGATTATATGGAGTCTATCTGGTGGGTCGTCAAATCCCTATGGGACAAGGGACTCATATATGAAGGCCACTATATTCTCCCATATTGTCCGCGATGTTCTACAGTATTATCTAATCATGAGCTTTCACTGGGAGGATATGAGGATGTAAGCGACCCCGCGATTACCGTGAGGTTTAGAATAACAGGCCTGCCAATATCGCTAGATGACCCTTCTCTCGCAGATCTAGCGGACGGATCTACATATTTCGTAGCATGGACAACTACCCCGTGGACACTGGTTTCAAACCTCGCCCTTTGTCTTGGTCCAGATATCGATTATGCCTGTGTCATCGATGGCAAAGAGCGATATATCCTCGCTGAATCAAGACTAAAAGACTATTATAAGAATCCTGAATCATTGAAGTTTTCATGGAAGAAAAAAGGCAGCGAACTTGCTGGAATTAGATACGAACCTCTATTCCCCTATTTCGCCTTCTTGGCTGAAAAAGGTGCATTTGTGACCGTACTTGGCCAACACGTCACTACCGAAGAGGGAACTGGAATAGTTCATACAGCACCAGGTTTTGGTGAAGAAGACTACGAAGTATTGCGCGGCTCTAGCATTCCTACTGTATGCCCAGTCGACGAAGAATGCAGATTTACTGAGGAAGTTCCAGATTATAAGGGATTATTCGTCAAAGACGCAGACAAATCGATAATGAATAGGCTTAAAAATGAAGGCAAACTCATAAAACGCGACCAGATAATCCATGCATACCCTCATTGCTGGCGTTGCGGAAGCCCACTTATCTACCGTGCGATCTCTAGCTGGTTCGTTGAGATAGAGCCTATCAAAAAATCCATGCTTAAAGCAAACAAAAGCGTCTATTGGGTGCCTGCCCATATTCGCGATGGCCGATTCGGAAAATGGCTAGAAAATGCGCGAGACTGGGCAATAAGCCGAAATAGATATTGGGGTAACCCACTTCCCATCTGGAAATGCGGTGAATGCGGAAAAACCGTCTGTGTAGGCTCTCGTAAAGAACTTGCAGAGCTCGGCGGTGAAGTACCTGAAGACCTGCATAAGCATTATCTAGATAAAGTCACACTGCCATGCAGCTGCGGTGGAATCATGCATCGAATTCCTGAAGTGCTCGATTGCTGGTTCGAATCGGGGGCAATGCCATACGGACAGAATCATTATCCCTTCGAAAACAAGCAGAAATTCGAATCCAATTTTCCGGCGGATTTTATCTGTGAGGGTCTCGACCAAACGCGAGGTTGGTTCTATACATTGACAATCCTTGCCGCAGCTCTCTTTGACAAGCCTGCCTTTAAGGCTTGTGTCGTCAATGGCCTTGTCTTGGCAGAAGATGGCAAAAAGATGTCCAAAAGCCTACGAAACTACACTGATCCCTCCGAAGTCATGGACAAATTCGGTGCTGACGCGCTGAGGCTCTTTCTTATGAATTCCGCCGTCATAAAGGCTGAAGACCTTTGCTATTCAGACGAAGGTGTCAAGGATGTCCTCAAGAGCGTGATCCTCCCACTTTGGAATGCCTATAGTTTCTTTGTCACATACGCAAATATCGATGGCTTTGTGGCAGAAGATTTCGACTGCACGGGAGTCGAAAATCCTTTGGATAAATGGATACTATCTGTATGCGAAAAAATGATTGCAGATGTGACGACCGGCTTTGAAGCCTTCGACCTACAAGCAGCGATAGCCCCTACCGTCGAATTCGTGGACAGCTTAAACAATTGGTATATCCGTCGTTCGCGACGCAGATTCTGGAAATCAGAAAACGATACAGATAAGAAGAATGCCTATAAGACCCTCTACCGGGTTCTTCGCCGACTTACCTTAGTCATGGCGCCTGTAATTCCATTTGTCACCGAGGCAATCTATCAGAATATAAAGCTGCAAATGGAATCCGAATCGATCCATCTGTCAGACTGGCCTAAAGCAGAAGAAAAGTATCGCAACCTCGAATTAGAGCGCGATATGCGCATCGTACGACAAGCCGTTACTATGGGGCGTTCTCTCAGAGTGACCAACGATCTCAAAATACGTCAGCCTCTTGCATCGATTCAACTTATCAGCCGAGTCCCGGAAGAACGCGAAGTCCTGGCGCGAATGGAAGAAATTCTCCGAGAAGAACTCAATGTCAAATCCGTGGTCATCCACGAAAAAGAAGAGGATCTCGTCGAATATCACGCTAAAGCTAATTTCCGTGTACTTGGTAAAGAGCTTGGTCCTTATATGAAAGAAGCTGCAGAAAAAATCGCCAACCTGAGCAGCGAAGAAATTGCTCATCTCCTCGATGGGGAGCGGATCTTGCTCGCCCTGAGTTCAGGCAAAGAAATAGCCTTGGATAGCTCTCGAGTAGATATAATCCGCGAGGAAAAGCAAGGTCTCAAGGTCCTAAATGAAGGTAGCCTTACGGTAGCACTGGACACCAATATTACCCCAGAATTGCTCTATGAAGGATATGTGCGCGACCTAATCCGAGGAATACAGAATGCCCGGAAGGAAAAAGGCCTCGATGTGACCGATAGGATCATCCTAGAGGTTTCTGGCGATTATGAACTT
Organism: Spirochaetes bacterium ADurb.Bin110; assembly: GCA_002070755.1. Next base: position 6,516 of record MWDY01000196.1, read on the forward strand.
AGAGCTGCGCTAGACCGCTTCGGCCAGATGGTAGCCGATGAAACCTTAGCCCTAAGAATCGATTGGAAGGATATAGACAAAGCCATGATAAATGGCTTTACAGTAGAAGCAGGCGATAAGGCTTGGATATTCAACCTGGAAAAAGCTTAGATCGAGCCTAATATCTGTCCATCAGCAAAAAACGCTGGATTAAGGAAAGGCTTTAGTTCATCCCACGGAAGCAAAATGATGAACTCTCCCATATACCAAGGAGCGAGCTCATAGCGATCGTATTCAAAGCCTATTCCTGTTTTGCACAAGAATATTTTGTCGGATGGGTATATATCAGATTCGAAAAATCCAAGTTCGCGAAGATCTTCGATGGAGCTATTTTTTTCGTTCTGAACCTTGGCAGAGCTTCCTGAATCCTTCCAATACCTGCTCTGCCTAAGCAACTCTGCCTTAAGCTTTGGTCCGAGACCCGATCTCCAGTCTTCTAAGAAAATATCACCGACTTCAAGCCGCCTGCCAGTCTTTCGATCTATGATATCAAGATCTGTTGAAGCCGAACCGTGCGCTCCTCCATTGAATAAGTAATACTGGGTCGCAACACTTATTATATTCTCACTGATATATATGGGATACTGGATTTCATAGTATTCGATCGGAGGCAGCCAATATTGAACTCGACTTGAACTGTCCTCCTTAGAGAAATCTTTTGGTAACTCAGAATCCGAGTTTCCAGAATCCTCGGGTAATTCATATTTAGCAAGAGGAGAAGCTTCTAACCGCATCCTTCTGAATTCAGCCATTTTATAAGGAGAATTTCCTCGTCGGAGAAAATCGTCAAATGCCTTTTCTTCAAAGGCTTTTCGCGACACAAGATATTGCAAACGCATAGATATCTTGCGACCGCTTTCTTGAGTCTCTTCGAACAGTCCAGCGAGCAATCTAAGATCCTCAATGGCTTTTGATCGATCTACGGAGATTTTGTGTTTATTAGATCCTCCTTGAAATACATAGGCGTTTTGAAGCATAGGCTCATAGGATATCTCAAGGGATTTACCATTTTTCTTGGCCTCTAATGCCAAGCCATTCATGCCTCCATCTCCTATTGAATAAAACCGACCATCTTTGCTCGCACCGGCTTCCACAATACGCCCGTAAATACCATTTGCCTCCCATTCGAGGAAACCCTGCGCCCCATCTGCACTCGAAACACAAATTAATGTGAAGCCTTCGTCACGATTTTCCCATGCTTCTAATTTTGGATAAAATTGGACAAAGCCTTCCGGAAAAGATTGAGAATCACTGCTGCAGGCTGTTAAAAAAATTACAAAACAGGCATATAAACAAAAAATGAGAAGGCTGTCTGGTTTTTCGTTTTTGCTAGCAAAATTGAATTTGCTATGGACTTTGCTCATAGAATTAGCAATCCTTGCCGAAACTATATACTATAGAGAAGAAATTTATGCTAATTTTATAGCAAATATCTCTGCTATGAAAGCTGGGAAGTGATATAATTATAATTGGTTTGATATAGTTTTTAATCAATAATTTAGATATGAAGGAGGCATCTTTAAAAGAAATCTTGATTTTCATGTTTACTCAATCTTGATATAGTTATATCATTGAAGAAAAGACTGAAATATCCGAGGAGGGTAGCAATGAAATTTGTGAAAAGGTTTCTCCCTCTGCTGGCAATAGTGGCACTAATTCTAGCTTCATGCGCCACCCAAGCCGGTCAGGTACCAAAGGGAGCAGAGACTCCCCCGCCCATCGCTGAAGGCGGCCCACAACAGCCTCAAGTTCAGCCAGAGGCTGAAGTTGAGAAGCCTTCTGTAGAGAAATCTGAGCTCCAAAGTTTATTCGAACAAGCGAGCAATCTAAAAGATGAGGCGATTAAATTCGGCTTAGACTCAATACTTTCCGATAAATTCCAAGAAGCAAACAAAAAACATGATACTGTATCTGCAAAATACAAGGATCTCGTCGAAGCACCAGCTCAATACGATGGAGCAAAGGCATATCCTCTAAAGGACGAACTTGCCGAAGTCGTTTCAACATGGGACGAACTCATTCAGGAAGGCAATCTTATATGCCCGGAAATGGTCAAAATGGAGAGAAATGGAGCAGATCTAATGCGCTCCATAGCTATAGATGCCGATGCACCAATGATGGCTTCTGCTCAATATGATATCGGCCTGCAGTATTGCGCTCAAGCTGAAATATATGCCGAGGACTCTCGCTTTCTGGAGGCTATTAATTCCTACAAACTTGCCACTGCTGCATTTGAAAATTCAGCTATAGCAGCAGAAGTCAATAAGCTTAGGGAAAACATCGAAAATAATGGCTATTCGAGTTACGAAAGCATCCAAATGTACTTAGCCATGGGCGAAGAAAAATACCAAGAAGCGCAGGATCTATGGCAAAGAGGTAGTATCGAGGATATTGCAGCATCTACCTCAGTGCTAAAAGAAGCCAAAGAGTACTATTACGAAGTGAACTCCAAGGGCTCAAATCTCAAAGCACTTGAAGCCAAAGACAAGGCTATCGTAGCCCAAGATGAAGCTATCAAGGTAAACGCTGACCTCAATGCTCCTTACGAATATCAAAACGCCCTTGATATATTTGCAGAAGCAGAGAAAAACATGGAAGAGGCCGACTATATCAGTGCCTATTCCAGCTATATCGATGCAACTACAGTTTTTGAGGCTGCGCGCGATATTTCGCAAGCTATGGCCTTTGATGCTGCTAGCGCTATCGCAGAAGCTGAGGCCAAACTTGCGGATGCAAAAGATAGGGCCTCTGAGCTTGGGCTAGAAGACAACATTTATCTTATCGAAGCCAATCAACATCTAGATAACGCAAAAGCTCTTGAGCGGGAATTGAAATATAGCGCTGCTATATTTGAGACCAATGAAGTATCGAACTATATTGGCTTATCAGATTCCTTCGTCCAACAGGAAGCAGAAATACGCGAGAAAGCTCGCCTCGAGCAGCTTGAGAAAGACAAAGCTGCGTCAGAAAAGGCAATTGCAGATGCAAAAGCTCGCATAGCCTGGGCTGATCAAGTAGAGCTCAAATCGGATTATCCAAAGCAATATGCAAGCGCCTCTAATGCTATGGCAGCAGCCGAAAAGGCTTATCAAATAGAGAAATATGCTGCCGCTAAGACCCTTGCAGAAGAGGTCTCGGCGACTTTGTCCGATGATTTCCAAAGGCAAGTACTCGCTGCTAGAGAGCTAGCTAAGATAAAAGCTGCAGAAGAAGAAGCAAGC
>MWDY01000197.1 GCA_002070755.1 Spirochaetes bacterium ADurb.Bin110
AATCGCATTGAATGTAAAGGGTCCTACATAATTCATGCCCACTCGTTGGGCAACAAATGCAAAACCCCAGATAATTGCCGTCAGCAAAAGCAATAAATCCGATCGAATTGCGGTCTTGTTCATGGTATTAGATTCCTCTATGTAGGGCTTGATCGACTCTAGTGCTAATTCTCTTTGCTCTTTGATATACTCTCTTTGAGAAAAAGAAGAAAGACCGCAGATGTCCAAGAGAAAGCAGGATCGTCCAATCCCTTACCTTCGATAGGGTCGAAATTTTCCGCCATTCCTTCCTCTGAACATAGATCGACAAACCTTTGCGCGATTCTGTTCGCTAGGCTCATTTCTCCAAGATGCCTTAGCGCATCGAATACAAGATAATTGACTGGCGCCCATACCGGACCTCTCCAGTATCCCTGCGGCTCTATAAAAGGAGAATCCAATGCTTCGCTAGCCAAACCAAAACGTGTCAAGAATCTATTCTCATCGGAAATATCTAAAATGAGCTTCTTGATTACCTTTTCTGGCAAGCGCGTGTACGCAACTATAGGCATGCGAAGAAGAAAAGAGCCTCTATGTTCTATTTTTTCTCCTTCTAATCCTCTTCGTGCAAAGAATCCACTATCATCACAAAGGCGATCCAGCATAGAATTAGCAAGCGATTCTGCCAGAAATGTCCAATTCTCTGCCTCATCGATACCATGCCCCAGAAGACGCGAAATCTCAGCAAGACAGTCGCACTGTTTAGAAAGGTATGCATATAGGTCAGGAGATTCGACAGGTCCTCCCTCCATAAACAGCGTCGCATTATCCCAGCCTGAATCATTGCCATGCCGGTAGATAATGGCCCCAGAAGGCAACCTTCGATATTTTAGCCAGAAATTTGTCGAGTCAGAAATAGACTTATAAAGATATTCGATCCTTTCAATCGAGGACTGAAGTATTGTTGAATTTCTCTTTATCATTTCCAGCAGAGCCCATCCATGAATGGGAGGCTTGCAAAAGCTGAATAATGAGAATTGATCGTTGATAAAATCAGGATAGACTCCTGCTTCATGTTGGTTATCTGCGAAAACCAATAATTGGTCTAAGGCAAAGTTTGGCATGTTTTCAACCATGGCAAGTGCGCAAAAGCAATTATCCCAACTCCAAATATTCGTCATCCAATTCTTCGAGCTATATACAGAGGTGCGCGTGAGCTTTCCCTCAGGCCGAACAAAAGCAGACCAAAGAATATACGATGCCAAATCCTTAGCTTCGCTATATCGAGTTTCTAGCTCTGTCCCAGTGTAATTCTGATTCCATCTGGAAAATCCAATAAACTGCGTTTTCTTAGCGTCCGATTCCTGAGGAATTAAGGCATATTCTCGAATTGTGGCATATCCTTCGAAGATATCTATCCGGATATATTCATTTCCAACCCTCCCCCATGGAGCATCGACAGCATGAACTGCATATCTCAAATCGAGTTCGTAGACATGATCTTTTGCGCAACTTTGGATTATGAATACTCCTCTGGCCATCTCTTGAATGAAATCATAACGTGATTTATGCATGTCCAGCCTTAGACCTATGCCACAACATTCAATACTGATGGTATCAGAAGACATGAATTTCAGAATAACATAGCGATCTGGCGATTTTCCGGCGCAAATTTGGCATTCATTCTCATTAGCCTGGATCTGTTGCTCGAGCTCTTCTTTGCTCGAGATAAGCTTCAATGAGAACAGTTCACTCGGAATTTCATCTCCCCCTCCGATATCCTTCAAATATGCAAGGCCATCTTTTCCTATTGTTACAGAGAAACGCGCTCCAAAAGCGGACCAAGGTATCTTTGAAATATCCAGATTCATTTTTCAATATTCTCCAATATGTTTTGCATTCGCAAGAAACGAAGACCCTGAATAGAGTGCGTAGAATTCCAAGTTTAGATCGAATTCCCGAGGCTTCAATCTATATGGAGGAAGCTGGTCTTGACCACAGGAATTGCTGCCAATACCATTCTGCGCAAAATCTAGATTCAGAATACAATAGGGAGTATGAGCGATCTCATGATCGTAACGAGCATTTTCCAATGCGTTTACATCGTAATCATGATAAGAAAATTCGATCGGCTTTTCTGAGATTATTGCTAATCCAAAACCATCTCTATTCGTAATGGAGATTGCATCGGTGCCATATCTATTCCCGTTCTCCTGAGGTCTTATATATGGCGTATGAAGTTGTTTAATCGAAGCCTTCCAAACATCGATGCGTTGGGCGCTTCTGCTATCGCAATATGCTTCGCCTGGTCCATAACCTCTCCATCGTATAACATCAAAACCTAAGGGAAGTCTCAATTTTATACCTATTCGAGGAATCATCTCTGGAAATGCAGCACTGTTCCCAGATGGCTTGCCAAAGAGTTCCAGCCGCCATCTGTGTTCATCTCTAATGATATATCTAGCCCTGCATTCGAATCCCCATCCTTGGCTAGGAGGTGCAGCCCAAATTATGCTTCCTGCTACGATTTCTTCATTTTCTTTCCGCAGCTCGAATTCTCTAGCATCTTCTTGAAAAAGATGAAGAAAATATTTTTCGCACCAGGTAGGAAGGATATGCATATCGTTATCTATAGGTGCACGCCAAAAGCTTAAAGAAGGCCCCTTTTCGATTAGTTTGTACTGCTTGTATGTCCATGACTCCAATGATCCTCTAAGCGAATCGAATTCATATAATGAATCCTTTCCAAAGATAGCTATCTTCTTTCCGGAGCGCGCATAATTTATAGTAAATGATGCTGGTAATTGTGTTGGCTTCCTTATCGATCTTTGCTTTTGAGACGCTAATGCGCTGGATATTTCGAATTGCGCCGTTGCTATGATATGACCAGCTTTAGCCCATAACAGATCTTCTGCAAGGACATAGTCGATATCTAGAAATACAGAATTCTCATATCTGCCCATCAATAAAAACTCATCGTAATCGCCTATATTCCCTAAATCTTTTACTTTCTCCGCTGTCGCATATATATGATTCTTTCTCGATGATTCTAAATCAAAGGGAATACGTACATTTTCGCTTTGGCGAGCAGGAATTGCAGGCGCATGCATTTCCCCCTCTGCAAGGATTACACCATCTGTATGAATCCTCCATCTAAGTTCAATATGACCGAGATCTAAAAAATCGTATTTATTATCGATGTTTATTATCAGCTTCTCAACATCAACGAGGCTCGTATGTATGGGCTCTATTACTTTCTTATATTCAATAAGACCAGGAGATGGCTTTCTATCGGGAAAGACAAGTCCATCGATACAGAAATTTCCGTTGTTAGGGACATCTCCGAACCCACCTCCATATTCAAACCATTCTTGTCCTCTATCATCTTTCCTCCTGATGCCATGATCTATCCATTCCCACACAAAAGCTCCCTGCAATCGCGGATATGCATCTATGACAGCCTGAAAATCAGCCAGCCCACCCGGTCCATTCCCCATAGCATGAGCATATTCACAGAGAATATGTGGCTTGCCTTCTGTTTTTGCAATTTCTAGTAATCTGGGCATTCTGGTATACATTGTGCTATAGACGTCAGTTACTTCACATTGTACATCCCCTTCATAGTGAATAAGCCGACTGGAATCGAGATATCTAGCTCGATGAGCCATGGCCTTCAAATTCTCCCCCATTGCAGATTCATTCCCCAATGACCACATGATAACTGATGGATGGTTTCTATCTCTGAGTATCATGCGTTCGATGCGATCCACAAAGGCAGGCTGCCATTCTGGATCGTTTGCAAGCTTTGTGCTCTCATCGATCCACTCGAATCCATGTGTCTCGAGATCGGTCTCGTCTATGACATAAAGGCCATAATAGTCGCATAGTTCGAGAAAATAGGGATGATTGGGATAATGCGATGTGCGGACAGCATTGATATTATGCTGTTTCATAAGAAGAACATCTTGAAGCATCGTCTGCTTTGTGACGTATCTTCCGGAATCTGGATGAAAATCATGGCGATTGACGCCTTTTAGCTTTATCGCTCGTCCATTTACAAGAAAATTATTCTGGCATATCTCTATTGCGCGAAATCCTATCTGAAGGCTCACTACTTCTAGGATAAAGTTTTTGCTAGAGAGCTCGATTGCAAGCGTGTAAAGATTAGGTATTTCCGCAGACCATTTCTTGGGGTTTTTCATCTCGAGCGTTATTCCTTCATTGGTTATCATTGAGGCGGCAACTTGCGTGTTAGTTCTCTTATTCTCTATGCAGAAATCATTCTCATCATATATTGATATTACACATTCTACTTCTCGAGCTTCCTCGCTTTTGTTTTCTATTTGCAATTCGATCTTCAAAAATGCATCTATATATCTATCATCGAAGGATATTTTATGCGATACATCGAACAACGAAACCAGAGGAACCTCATATATCTCGACATCTCTGAATATTCCAGATAACCACCACATATCCTGATCTTCGAGATAGCTTCCATCAGACCATTGATATACTCTTACCACAATTGTGTTCTTGCCAGTCCTCAGTAGAGAAGTTATATCGAATTCTGCGGGTAAGCGTGAACCTTTGGAAAACCCTGCGAGTTTACCATTTATCCATACATGGAATGCAGAATCCACGCCGTGGAATCTCAGTATATGTCGACGCGATAGATCATCCAAAAAAAAGGTGTGGCGATATATTCCGGTTGGATTAGCTCTCGGAACAAAAGGAGGCCTCACAGGGAATGGATAATATACATCTGTATAATGTGGCTTTCCATAGCCTTTTAACTGCCAATGCGATGGCACTTCGATATTTTCCCACGTGCTATCATCGAAATCAGTCCTTTCAAACCCGATAGGAGAGAGCTCGGGAGCCGCAAGATAAAGGAATTTCCATAATCCATTGAGCTTCTGAAACCCCAGCTGCTTTGATTCATCGTTGCATAAGGCGCTTTTTATATCTTTCCATCGTTTTATGTAGGCTCGACCGGGGAGCCGATCTATATGGAGAAGCTTATGATTCTGCCAGTCGCAATCTGCGCCATATGATGCGTCATATGGTATGTTCATGTTCTATCCTTTCAGAGCTCCACTCATGCCTTCTATTATGTATTTCTGTGCAAATGCAAAGGCGATGATAGGCGGTATTATCATAATTGTGGTTATCGCCATAATCGGAATGACTTGCATTTCATGCATGCCCTTGAATGCAGCAAGACCGAGAGGAAGTGTATATTTGTCTCGTGAGTTCAAGAAGACAAGCGGTCCAAGATAATCATTCCATACAGTCATGATATTGAGCACCGATATCAATATCAAAGGTGCCTTCATCATAGGAAGAAATATTCGGAAATATGTTTGAAAATGATTTGCACCATCGATATGCGCCGCATCTTCGAAATCCTTTGGAATTCCCATTAGGAACTGACGAAGTAGAAAAATATAATAAGCGGAGCCAAAAAAAGCTGGCACTATAAGAGGTTTCAGGGTGTTGATCCACCTTAATAATTTGAACTCCATATATAATGGAATAACCGTGACATCCCAAGGAATCATCATAGTACTCAATAAGATCATAAAAAGAATATTTTTCCCTTTGAAATCGAATCGCGCAAAACCGTAAGCAACGAGAGAAGAGGAAATTAGCTGTCCCAGTGTCGTAAGAACAGTTACGAGAATCGAATTCTTGAGAAATGTAAAGAAAGGCTGTGAATTCCATGCATCGACAAAGTTCCTAATCCTGAACTCTGCAGGAAATAATTTAGGCGGATAGGCAAAAGCTTCGGCCTCACTTTTCAATGCTGTAAGAAACATCCATATAAAAGGCACGATAAAATATAGGGAAAGCACTATTAACGCTAGATATGCAAATATATTTCCAAGCCTAATTTTTCTTATCTTCATATTGCATTTTCCTTGTTCAGATATTCTTTTTCGAAACTTCATGCTCATAGAAAACCCATAGTGGCGAAGACTTGAAAATAAGAAGCGTGAGCAGCAGTATTATGATAAACATGAACCAGGCATTTGCTGCTGCATAGCCGAGCTTGAAATGTATAAAAGCATTCCTATATACATAGAGGCCATAAAAATACGTAGATTTGACAGGGCCACCTCTTGTAAGTAAGAGTACTAAGGAAAGCTCTTGCATCGCTCCTATTGTGCTTGTAATGAGATTGAACAGCAATGTAGGCGTGATGAGCGGCAAGGTTATCGAAAAAAAAGTCCGAAAAGGCGAAGCGCCCGCAATGATTGCATCTTCGTAGATATCTTTGGGGATGCTCTTTATTGCAGTATAAAAAATAAGCATCATCGTTCCGAGACTCCAGAGACTAGCTATTACGATTGCGACTATCGCCCAGGAGGGATCAGAAAGCCAACGTGGCCCAGAAATGCCTAGGAGTGAAAGCACATAATTCAGAAGACCATACTCAGGATGAAAGATCCATCCCCACATTATTGCGACAGCAACACTCGAGACGACGGACGGAAGATAGAAAATTGTTCTAAAAACACTGATTCCGCGCAAGGGTTTTGAGATGAGTATTGCTAGGACAAGAGCCATAATAATATTCAAAGGAACAAACATAAGCATGAATTTTAGGGTGATGCCTATGGATTTCCAGAATTGATTGTCTCTTGTGAACATTTCGATGAAATTTTTGCCCCCAACAAAAGTAGGAGTACCTATAACCGGCCAGTCGAACATCGTCATAATAGCAGATAGCAAAAGTGGCCCTGCAGTAAAAGCAATGAATCCAAAAATCCATGGAGAAATGAAAAGATAGGGAGCGAATCGATCTCTCTTTTTCACTTTGTTTTTCCTAAGGCTGAGACTTGAATTAGTTTATTTCATTTCGCTTTTTCTCTAGTAAGCATTTATACTAGATGCAGTTGGGGAAAAAGCGGTTGGCCAATGCCAGCCGCTTTTGAGCCCTATGATTATTTCAGCCCTTCAAGTACTTTTGCCGGAGAAGCAAGAATAGAGGGATTGAATATCTGCTGGAGCGATTGAGAAATCGTGTCTGAAAGTGTTGCCCAGTCCTTTACTTTGTAAGAAGTCGATACATAACCCTCGCTTTGTTCCAGCATTTCATAGAACAAAGCCTTCATTGGGTCGGTGGTGAGCTTTTCTTTCTCTACTACGGAGTGAAGGACAGGTAGTTCATGATCCAGTCTCATAATATTCGCTTCGGGAGAAACCCAAAACTTCATAAATCGCCATGCTGCATCCTTATTCTTTGATTTGTTGTACATTGCAATGCCTGATACAGAAATGACACTTATCGATTTTTTGCCCTTTTCCGCCGATGGCATCTTTGCAAGGCCAAAATTTACATTAGCTTCTTTGAGCGAAGGTATAGACCATGATCCGTTTATGAACATAGCAAGCTTTCCAGTTCTCATTTCTCTTGAACCAGAACCTTCGACAGATATGGCATATCCTTCTTTTATTGCATTTTGCATTTTGGTGAGCAGAGCGACTACTTTGGGATCCTTAAAGCCATTTTTGAATGACCCTTCAGGCCCAAGATAGCTTACACCAACATTCCATAAATAGTGCTCGAAATCATAAGGATCCGGCTCCTGCTGAAAAGCAAAGCCATAGATCTTTTGAGATGGATTTGCAAC
>MWDY01000198.1 GCA_002070755.1 Spirochaetes bacterium ADurb.Bin110
GGCGAGTTTTTATGTCCATGAGAGAAAGCTGTGTCATCGTCGATGAAAATGGGCGCATTGTCGATATGAACCAGAAAGCAAAGGAGATGTTGCCATTCTTGAATTCAGGCGTCATAGGAGAGAAGGCTCTAGATGTGTTTTCGATATTTCCTTCTCTCATCGAGGCTATGATACATCCTAAAGAACAGGAAATGGAATTGAATGCTTCCTCTGTTGGTGGACCAGAATGGATTCTGGCTAAGATATCACCGCTGAATGATGATCGTAAGGATAGCATCGTCTATGCTATTTTCTTCGAGGACACGACAGAACGACATCGCATGCTGGAAAGTCTTCAATACTACGCGACTCGGGATGATCTTACGGGTCTCTTCAATCGTCGCTATTTCTATGAAGCAATTAAGCCTGGCATCGAAGCGAGCATAAATAAGGTTTCTGAAGTCAGCATTATCATGATCGACATCGATTCATTCAAAGAGGTCAACGATGCATATGGCCATGCGCTAGGCGACAAGGTTTTGCGTTCTTGTGCTAAGGTTCTTGCGGCGAACATAGAGTCAGAGTCAGATGCGATCATCGGTCGATTCGGGGGAGATGAATTCATTGTCTTCATGCCTGAAGCGAGTCTAGAAGAGGCTCAGAGAATAGCGGAAAAGCTTAGGCTTTCAGTTGTAGCAATGCCTATTCTCGAGGAAATTGAACGACCTCTTCATATCAGCGTTGGTGTTGCAGCTGGTCAAATAGAACGTTTTGAAGAGATAGAAATGCTTATCAGTAAGGCAGATGATGCGATGTATAAGGCAAAGCGTAGTGGTGGCAATCGAGTATGCACCTAGGGTTTGATAAAATTATCTTGTGATGATAGAGGCCAAAGAGAAGCCAAAGACAGAATGCCTAATCTTGAGTCTTTCGATCAATATCGATGCTCATGGTTTGAAGCAGATTGTCGATGTCCTGAACTATCGTTTTTGGGTGAATCTTGCCGCGGTATTCGATAATATGATCGTAGTATCGAAATGCCTGGGCAATAATAGCGCCAAATCTTCCAGGGAAACGCAAGCCTGACATAATGGCAGCCTTAGAGAGGTACATTAGCCCTTCAAAGGTGAGTGCCTTGGAGAATCCATCTATAAGAGCGAATTCCGTTATAACGAATGGGCCGATTTTGAAAAGCACACGTCCAGATGGAATGAGCAGATTGGCTAGGATGATTCCCGCTATTACTGCAAAAGTCGAAATCAAAGAAAAACGCTTCCCACTAATCCATGTCCAGAAAACGAACAGGATGAGATATAACAATTTTAAAACAATTCCTTTCTGGAGCAAGAAAAAAATCGCAATTGCAGCACCGAGGACCGCAGCTATCCAGGGCTCCATATATTTTTCATAGCGTTCACGGCGGGCTATGCGCGCTTGATTTTGAATGCTTTTTCGCATAGATGCTTTATTCTCGGCTGTTTTGCCTGAATTATCTATCGATTTTTTATCCGAATTGTTATCTTCGGTTGCCAATTCTGAGACTATTAGCCTTTCCCCGACTTCGCTATTTTTCTGATTATTGATGAATCGGGCATTGCTAATTCCCCTTGCACTGGCATACCAATGCGAATTTTCTGCAAAGAATTCCGCAAAGAAACCCATTAGAGTGCCAGTTATAAGCCCTGTAGTTAGAAAAAGAGGCGCAATAAGCCAAGCCGCTTCCCCAAAGATCACATATCGCGCCATCAGCATTTGAATGGTATTCGAAGCCATGGCTCCTGATATCGAGACTCCTATAAGGGAAATTGCTCCTTTACCAAGCTTTCTAGTAGTTTGCATTGCAATAGCGGCTATCATGGTTCCGCATAAGCTAAAAAGCGCAACATACGAGAAGAGAGTTCCAGACACGATCGACATGCCAACCACTTTTGTGGCGGCCAATACCATAAACCACTTGAAAGGCAGAATATCTACCGCTAGCAGAATTGGCAAGTTTGCTATGCCAATCCTCATAAAAGGCAGAGGTTTTGGCAACATATATTCTATTGCTGATAAGAAAAAGCAGAAGGCAGCAAGCAAGGCCGTTAAGTCAGCTTGATTTACATAGCCCAGGGATGTCTGTCCTCTGGAAGGCGTCTGTTCCAGAGAGAAATCAGGGGGCGCTTCCAGGGCAGATGGCTCTTCTGGGCTAGTATGCGCTCGCATCCACACCTCCGACATCCTTGCTGTTGCCACTGCTTGTTATACGCACGAATACCTTGTTGGGAAGACAGGCTATCCATTGATTTGGTTCAGAGATAGCGCCGGCAAGCACACAGAGCTTGTTGTTGCAAGGTGATTCGGTGATGCTTGCTTTGCCATCATGAATGTGTACGGAAGTCATGCCCAAAGGACCTGATATCTCATAGTCTGCATCTTTATTGAGAGGGGCTATAAACTCGCCCTTTTCTCCTGTCATTTCGACATAGCGCGTGCCGCTCTGGCGATCGAGCACAAGGAAAGCTGTTCCAACAACTAGCAATGCAGCTAGCGCAAAGATAAGGATATCTAGAAATCGAACATGCACTCTTGAGGCTAATTTCATGAATGCCAGTCGATTTTCGAGGAATTGTGAGAGTCGAAACTCAGACTAATCGCAACAATCGTCGTCGCAACAGCAATCATCGTCACATTCGTCGTCGTATTCTCCATGTACATGGCCATGCTCCAACTCTTCTGGCGTTGCTTCGCGGACATCGACGACTTTGACATCGAAATGAAGGGTCTCGCCAGCCAGAGGATGATTCGCGTCGAGTGTGACTTCTTCTCCATCCACATTTACGATTGTGACTATCAAAGAGCCGTCCTCACCATGTGCCTCGAATTGCATACCAGCAGCTACCTCCACATTGTCGCCAAAATCCTTCTTATTGACCTTGAAGACGAGAGATTCATTTCTTTCTCCATAGGCATCGACAGGAGGAATACTGCAGCTCAGGGTTTCGCCTGGGATTTTCCCTTCGAGTTCTCGTTCCAGCCCTGGGATTATGTTATCATTTCCATGAAGATACACCAGAGGTTCGCTTCCCTCAGATGAATCGATGATTTTACCGACATCGTCGCTTAGAGAATAGTCGATGGTAACGACGCGATCTTTCTTAATTTCCATTGCAATTCCTTTTTAAAGAGCAAAAATACTTCCACCGCATATAGAATGCGCATTTCTTGAGCACGAATCACATACATCAGGTGTACATAAATAGTCATGCTCAAATCAGAATTATATTATAATGAATTACTCTCTTGTGCGGCAATGGAGTTAAGCCTAGAAAGGTGCAGAAGAATATTGTTCACAGGCGATGAAGTCGCGGGCATAGAAATATTCGTAACTAGCGCTTCCTTAAATGCCGATAATAATCAAGGATTTATCTGCCCATGGAAGCAAAAAAGAAAACTCAACCAAAAGCCTCGGTCGTCGTGGCCAAGAAACCTACAGGGCGCCGAAGTTCGTCAGTCTCGATAAAGGGTTCTACAAAAAGCTCTACTCTTAGAAGCGCTCGAGGGATAATAGCGCTCATATTTTTCATTGGGGCGCTTTTCTTGCTTATTTCTATACTTCTATGGTCATATCTGCCGACAATTTGGAAGCCTCTTGTCTTGCCAGGGCAAGCATTGCTTGGCATATTTTCCTGGGCAGCCTATTATCTGCCGCTTTGGTTAGCCTGGGCCGCAGCCCTGGTGTATGTGCCGAAGTTCTGTCCGCGAATGACCTATCTCTTGGGCACTTCAGCATTGCCTTTTGTGGTCGTAATAGGATTTGCCCGTCTATCTACTAATCCTGGTGTTTTTTTTGAACATCATCCATCGATGGCCAAAGTGGGCCTATCTTCGCTGTATGCAGCTCTTGGATTTTTGCTTGCAGCAAGCCTTATGGTTATTATTGCCGGCTACATCAAGCTTTCGGAATGGCTTAAAGCTAATGGGTTTATAAAGACACGTGCCGAAAAAAAGAAAAATGGAGAAGTTCAGAGCTTTGGGCAGAGGCTAGCGACTTTTATCAAGGATAATTCGCTGAAGAGAGAAGAGAAGCGCAAACGCAAGGAAGAAGCGCGCCTAGCGCGCGCAAAAGCGCTCGCAGAAAAAGATATTTCGATAAATATTCCCGACGTGCCAGCGCCAGATCCTCTCAAGTCCGAGGAGCTTGGAGGATTCTCCGCCTCAGGCACAAATAGGCCGGGCTCTGAAATAGGTCATCCGGATTTAAGCGCAACCTCCGTCCCCATGGGATCGAGCATGGGATCTACGGGATCACCTCCTGGGTCATATTCTTCTGCTTCTGTCGCTGGTTTTGACACAAGAGGCATTTCCTTTACCTCTGTCCCTCCAGCTCGGCCCGCGAAATCCGAGGAAGAACACAAGCGCGCGATCGTGGACCGCATCCTTGAGCGCAAGGCAGCCAAGCCATATCAAGTACCAATCGATGGGCTTCTCAATAATTATCCCGATGGGCAGTACTGGATAATCGACGATAAAACACGTGGAAGCGCAAGCGTACTCAAAGAGACTCTAGCAGAGTTTGGCATAGAAGCCGAAGTGACCGGAATCCGCAAAGGGCCTGTTATCACAATGTTCGAAATTCTCCCAGCGCATGGCGTCAAGATTTCGAAGATTACGAATTTAAGCGACAATATAGCCCTGAGGCTTGCGGCTTCTAGTGTCCGCATCGTCGCTCCCATACCTGGCAAGCACGCGGTTGGAATCGAAGTACCCAATGAGCGGCGTGCAATAGTTTCGCTGCGCGAACTCATCGAGAGCGAGAAATTTCGCCAGAGCAAAATGGAAATACCCGTCGCGCTAGGCAAGGATATAGCAGGCGAAGTCCAGCTTATCGACCTTACTCAGATGCCCCATATTCTAATTGCGGGCGCGACAGGTTCGGGCAAGTCGGTCTGCGTCAACTCGATTATCCTATCGATCCTATACAAGCGCACGCCAGAGGAAGTAAGGCTC
>MWDY01000199.1 GCA_002070755.1 Spirochaetes bacterium ADurb.Bin110
AAGCCGCACGGAATTTCCCCGAAAAATCAGCCATGATGCTCACAACCCGCAAACTAAACAACCCTGATTCTATAGGCATCATCTATATGACCATCCAGGGCATACCAGCCCCTGCGCTCAAAGAAGTCGAAGTCTATCTTTCGCCAATTCGAGCAGCAAGATATAGACGCAGCGCTCTCATGGCAGAGCTTGCGAATAAAGTCCTCTTTCCCTTGGGATTACCAGAGATAGATTTCGAAAAAGATATTGTTGCTAGCTCGAAATACACAGAAGGTGGCACGATTACCGAACGCCATCTACTCGCTGCTGTGGCGCGATCTATTCTATCAGAGGTAGAACCTGGCCAGGAGCTAATCAAATGGCTAGAAGAAAAGCTAAGTCTTGTCCTTACTGGTTCTCAGAAGCGAAATCTTTCGGAATCCCAGAATCCTTATCTCGTATACGATCTCTTGGGAGTGCTAAAGGCTGGATTTTTGGATAGTATATTCATCCAGCCGACAGAAGAATGTGTCGATGTACGGGATGCCATAAGCTTTGCAAATAGAATTGGAGGCATCCCTGCGTATGCGTATCTCGGAGATGTCGCCGAATCTCCGACAGGCGACAAGAGAGCCGAGAAATATGAAGACGAAATACTAGATGAACTCATTCCTGTGCTAAAAGAGCTCGGGTTTCCAGCAATAACTTACATGCCACCGCGCAACACTAAAGAACAGCTTTTACGGCTTCAAGGGTTTTGCAAAAAATATGATCTCATGGAGATTTCTGGGGTCGACATCAATCAGCCACGTCAATCGTTCCGCTGCCCCGAGCTATTACTTCCTGAATTTCGCCATTTGGATGATGCAACCTGGGCGATGGTAGCTCATGAAGCGCTGAGCGGATTCGATCTTCGCTTTGGTCTTTTCTCAGCAGAAAATTCACTCGCCGATATACCGATAATCGAGAGAATTCACCGCTATGCAACGGTAGGACGAGCCATCGACTTTAGAGAGCCTGGCTCGCTTGTAAGACAAGCAGAACTTTTGTTCTTGGAGAAATAGCTATGAATATCATTATCAATCCTTCAAATCTTGCGCCTTTAGTGCGAGGTTTTATGCTGTCGTTGGCTGACTATTCTTGTATGGTTCAGAGTGTTGAAGCAGCTACTCCTCGTGCAGATAAGCCGGCCTCTCGCATTGCTCATCTCGAGGAGCTCTCCCTCACCATCGATGGGCTTACTTCGGGAGCAAGTATGGATGATGGACTCGTCGCTTCGCTTCTCAAAAAAGCACTCAAACCATTTGTAGCAGCCATTCGAGAGGGCCTTGCCAAAGGAAAAATCAGCCTTTCAATCTCGAATGCGAAGGGCGAATCCATTGCACAATATCAGCTTGTTCCTCTTGCATCCCTAGATTCGCGAGTTCACCTTGCAGTCCATAAGCCTGGCGATCCGAGCCTCTTACCCAGCAGCGCTCGTTCAGAAGTGGTAAAAGGCAAAATCTCGTTCGTAACCGGTGGAGCGCAGGGTTTTGGAGCCGAGATTGCTCGTGGGCTTGCACTTTCCGGTGCGGCTGTCTGGATTGCAGATATAAATCTGCCGGGGGCAGAACGCTTTGCGCGAGAACTCTCTAAAGAAATTGGAAATCCAAGGGTATTTGCAATAGAAATCGATGTAAGCAAAGAAGAGTCTGTTCAGAAAGCCTTTGAGATCGTTGCACAGACTTGCGGGGGTCTAGACCTTGTTGTGTCAAATGCGGGTATTCTCAAAGCCGGGTCTGTCCTAGAACAACCAGTAAAAGAATTCCGCCTAGTCAACGAAATCAATTACATCGGCTTTTTCAATGTGGCTCAGCAGGCTGCGCGGCTATTGCGTCGCCAGTGCCTTGGAGCTCCGGATTGGTATACGGATATCATACAAATCAATTCAAAATCTGGTCTGGAAGGCTCGAACAAGAATGCCGCCTATGCGGGGTCCAAATTTGGCGGAATTGGTCTTGTGCAGAGCTTCGCGCTCGAGCTCATAGAGTATCGCATAAAAGTCAACGCGATCTGCCCAGGCAATTTTTTCGAGGGGCCGCTTTGGTCAGATCCGCAAAAAGGTCTCTTTGTCCAATACCTCAATTCGGGCAAAGTCCCTGGTGCTAAAACAATCGAAGATGTCAGGGCATATTACGAGGCAAAGATACCCATGCGCCGCGGATGCTATGGGCAAGACGTTCTCAAGGCTATCTATTACATCGTCGAGCAAGTATATGAGACAGGGCAGGCTTTGCCTGTAACAGGCGGACAGGTAATGCTCAATTGAAAGGAATGTCGATAGTTTTTAAGATATAACTCATGAGGTGGCTTTGGATGGGATGTATTAGGATAGTTAGAAAGAATTATTGAATGAGACAGACAATATGCATTTTGTACATCATGTCAAAACTTCTTCATAAAAGACATCTCTATGCGAGGAGATATCATGACTGAAGCAATTGCAGTGCTCGATATCGGAATGACAAATAAAAAAGTCGTTCTCTATTCCGATGAACTTGCATTGATCGGAGAAAAGAGAAAGGTTTTTCCTCCACTTATGCGAGATGGCATAGAAACGCACGATCTAGAAGCCATGGAGGAATGGTTTTTTGCATCCCTTGGAGAATTTGCCAGGAGCTTTTCCATTGGGGCAATTGCGGTGACCACTCATGGCGCCACATTTGTCTGTACCGATGAAAAGGGTAATCCTGTCGCGCCATGTATCTATTATACACATGAGCCAAGCCGCGAATTTCACGAGCGCTTTTATGCGAGCGCTGGCAAGCCTGAGGATCTTCAGGCAAGAACAGGGACCCCCAATTTTTCGGCGCTTATCAACCCGGCAAAAGGGCTCTTTTTCTTGAAGGATAATTATCCGCTAGAATTTGCGCAAGCTCATTGGGTTTTGCCTTATCCCCAGTATTGGGGTATGAGAATGACAGGAATTGCTGCCGCAGAGAGCACATATATGGGTTGCCATACCTACCTGTATGATTGGCAAAAAAATGATTATTCAAGTGTCGCAGACATGCTCGGTATTCGTACAAAACTACCCTACCCCATCCGACAAGCATGGGAAGTTCTAGGCACAATCTCGCCCGACATCGCTGCTCGAACTGGTCTATCTTCCGATACGCTGGTAACGCTTGGTATCCACGATTCAAATGCCTCGATTTTGCCTCATCTTGCCTCTAAGGTGAGCCATGACTTTGTTCTCAATTCGACGGGGACATGGTGCGTGCTTATGCACCCTGTCGATAAATATGGTTTTGAGCCTGATGAACTTGGCAAAGTGGTGTTTTTCAATCGATCCGCATGGAATACCCCAATCAAAACTGCGATATTCCTTGGCGGCAAAGAATATGAAACATGGATGGATATCATAGCAAAAAGTTCAGGCGCCAAATCCTCAAGGCAGTTGCCCAAGCCCGATAAGCAAGACTACCTCCGAGTCCTGGAAGAATGCAATTGCTTTATTCTTCCGGAGATAGTGCCTGGATCGGGGCAGTTCCCGGGTTCAGTGGCGCGTGCAGCCCAAGGTGGCACTTCATATCCGCTTTCGGATATCGAAGAAAGCAAAGGCAAGATTGCTTTTCTACAAGATGCTAAGATCGCGCAAGCCGTACTCAATCTATCGATCGTACTCCAGACTGAAGTAGCGCTCCAGAGAACAGGCATAAAGCCTGGTACTGAGATTCTCACTGAGGGAGGTTTTCGGAGCAATACCGATTACAATATGATCCTCGGATCATGCTTTCCTGGCAATGCAATATACCTAACCGACCTTCAGGAGGCAACAAGCTTCGGCGCTGCCATGACTGCATTAGTTGCTCTAAAGAAAATAGACCCTAGAGCATTGTCGCGCTATATTCACATAGAAAAAGTCCTAGTGCCTTCCATGTTTGCTCCCGAAAGATTATCGGCCTATAGAAATGCCTGGCATGCGCAGATTTGATATATTAGAGGTAATATATATTGGAGGTTCTTAAATGAAAACGAAGGCAGTACGCATCTATGGTGTCAATGACTTGAGGCTTGAAGAATTCGAGCTGCCACCTATTAAAGGCGATGAAATCCTTGCTCGTGTGATAAGCGATTCGATCTGTATGTCCTCTCATAAGCTTGCCATGCAAGGAGATGCACATAAGCGAGTGCGTGCTCCTCTGGCTCAAAATCCTGTGATTATAGGCCATGAATTCTGCGGAGAGATCATCGAAGTCGGCACAAAATGGGCGCATAAGTTCAAACCTGGCATGCGCTTTGCCATTCAACCAGCGCTCAATTATAAGGGAACGCTCTGGGCGCCGGGTTATTCCTACCCTTATATCGGCGGAGATGCAACCTACATCATCATTCCCAACGAAGTGATGGAAATGGACTGCCTCTTCGAATACAAGGCCGATGCATTCTTTATGGGCTCGCTCTCTGAACCGGTCTCTTGCATCGTCGGTGCGTATCATGCGCAATACCACACGCAACCAGGCTCCTACGTCCATGAGATGGGCCTTCGCCCAGGCGGATCGCTCGCGCTTCTTGCCTCGGTTGGGCCAATGGGGCTTGGCGCAATCGATTATGCGATCCATGGTGGCATAAAGCCCGCGCGCATCATTGTCACCGACATCGATCAGGAGCGGCTCGATCGCGCACAAAAGCTCATTTCGGTAGAGTCAGCGCAAAAGCGGGGTATTGAGCTCATCTATATCAATACTAAGAACCTCCCCGATCCCGTAGCGACCTTGCGCGAGCTCAATGGCGGCAAGCTCTTCGATGATGTCTTTGTCTTTGCGCCGGTGAAAAGCCTCGTAGAGATGGCCGATGCGCTGCTTGGCAAGGATGGCTGCCTCAACTTCTTTGCTGGTCCTACCGACCCAAAATTCTCCGCCAATTTCAATTTCTACAATGTGCACTATGAATCGCACCACGTCGTGGGGACCTCTGGTGGCAACACTGAAGACATCAAAGAATCGCTCGAAATGATGTCCCGAGGGCTTTTACATCCTGAAGCGATGATCACCCATGTGGGCGGGCTCAATGCGGTCGCTGCAACCACGATCAATCTCGATAAGATCCCTGGTGGCAAGAAGCTCATCTACACCCATAAAAAGCTCGACCTTGTGGCAATTGCGGATTTTGCTGAGCGCGGCAAGACCGATCCATTCTATGCAGAGCTCGCGTGGATCACAGAAGCGCACGATGGGCTCTGGTGCAAAGAAGCCGAGGATTACCTTCTTGCCCATGCGCCCGAAATCTGACCGCGACTTCTGATCTTGCTTCTCACTATGCCTAATATTGACATTTATCTATATGAGAGATATTCTCAACATATAGATGCATATCAATATGTAAAGCGAGGTTTTTATGGACGCAGATGAAGCTGCTCTGTTTTGTCGGGTGCTCGGCGATCCAAATCGAATGCGCATCGTAACATCGCTCTTGGGTAAAGAGCTGTGCGCATGTAATCTCTTGGAACAGTTCAATATTGCGCAACCCACCCTCTCGCATCATATGCAGGTCTTATGTGATTGCGGACTTGTTGATGCGCGCAGAGAAGGTAAGTGGATGCACTATTCACTGAATCGCGAAAAACTCAGTCAGCTTAGGCAGTTCATTGAAGAATTATGCTCCAGTAATGCTGAAGCTGAAGTCGACACATCGTTCGCAATGTGCTGAATATGATCGGAAGCTTTATTCATAATCAAATCCTCGGGATGAATTGGCTCAATGCGCTTATTGGAAGTCTTCTTTATGTCATTGGCCTCAACGTTTCATCGCAAATCGGCAGCAGTGTGCAGTTTTTCCTATACGATGTCATCAAAATTACGGTGTTGCTCTGTGTGCTTATCTTTATCGTTTCGTACATTCAGAGTTATTTCCCACCGGAGCGCAGCAGAAGGATTATGGGGAGGTTTCATGGTTTCTTGGCTTCCTGCATTGCCGCCCTGCTCGGCACCGTCACGCCGTTCTGTTCCTGTTCTTCCATTCCGCTTTTCATGGGCTTTACAAGCGCGGGGCTCCCACTCGGTGTCACTTTCTCGTTCCTCATCTCTTCACCGATGGTGGATCTCGGCAGCCTTGTGCTGCTGATGAGTATTTTTGGAACCAAGATTGCGGTCGCCTATGTGATGCTCGGCCTCGTAGTTGCAATTTCGGGTGGCATGCTCATCGAGCATCTGCACATGGAAAAGTATGTTGAAGATTTTATCAAAAATGTGAGCAGCGTTGAAATCGATTCTCCCGATCCTTCTCAGCGCGAAAGTCTCATTCTTGCCAAAGACCGCGTTGCATCGACATTCATAAAAGTATTCCCCTACATTTTGCTTGGTGTAGGCATAGGGACAGTGATCCATAATTGGATTCCAGAAGCGTGGATATCCTCGGTACTTGGAAACCGCAATCCATTTGGAGTTGTGCTTGCAACACTCATCGGTGTGCCAATCTACGCTGATATCTTTGGAACGATTCCTGTAGCCGAGGCGCTCCTTGCAAAAGGCGCACAGCTTGGCACAGTACTTTCGTTCATGATGGCGGTGACCACGCTCAGCGTTCCCTCGATGGTGATGCTGGGCAAGGCTATCAAACCGAAATTGCTTGGCTTGTTTATAGCAATTTGTACCATAGGGATTATCGCTGTTGGCTACTTTTTCAATGCATTCCATTATTTATTTCTATAAAGGCCAGTTATATAAAGGAGAGTTGGTATGAAACCCTTCCATCCAATTGAAGAAAATGGAAAAAGCAAAGGGGCTGAAACACAAGACGCTTCCTCGTGCTGCGGCAACATCAGCGCAGAATCGGTGGCAAAGTCGGAAGCAGCTAAAAAAGCACCAGGAGTCAAAGTCTTGGGAAGCGGCTGCACACGGTGCCAGGCGCTAGAGAGGGCAGCGAAAGAAGCGCTTGCCGAACTTGGCATAGACACGACCATCGATCATGTGACTGATTTTGCACAGATTGCTTCCTATGGCGTGATGACCACCCCTGCGCTCGTAGTAGATGGCAAGGTTGTCTCTTATGGCAAAGTGCTCAGCAAAGATGAGGTAAAAGCGCTGCTCCAAAAAGTCCGCGAATAAGGCACATACGGCGAATATGCGCGCATATAATCCTTAAATATCCTGCGATTCTGTCGAGACTCTTTGCCACCTTTCAAGATTTGCCCGATAAGTTTATGCTTTCATGGTACATTTTTAGCATTGCATATAATAAAATAGAGAAAGAAAACAAAAGGAGCAGAATCTATGGATGATTTTATATTCCAAAACCCCACAAGGATTTATTTTGGAAAAAGCCATGAGGCGAATATTGGCCATATCGCAGCGCAATATGGCAAAAATGTGCTTTTGCATTATGGTGGCCAGAGCGCAGAACGCTCGGGGCTCTTACCACTTATTAGAAAGGAGCTCACCAAAGCAGGTTTATGCTTTTTCGAGCTCGGTGGGGTGGAACCCAATCCGCGCCTAAGCCTTGTGTACAAGGGCATCGAGCTCTGTCGTGAAAATCATATTGAACTCGTGCTCGCAGTGGGCGGTGGTAGCGCGATCGACTCATCAAAGGCGATTGCCGCAGGGACGCTCTACAGTGGCGATGTCTGGGATTTCTATGCCGGCAAGGCCCTCCCCGAAAAAGCCCTCGCGGTGGGTACCGTGCTCACCATTCCTGCTGCAGGCAGTGAATCAAGCCCCGGTTCGGTAATCACCAAGGAAGAAGGCCAGCTCAAACGCGCAGTCAATGCAGATTGCCTTTTCCCACGCTTTTCTGTGCTCAACCCCGAACGCTGCTATACACTCCCACCTACCCAGATTGCCAATGGCGCAACTGACATAATGTGCCATCTCATGGAGCGATACTTCACCAATTCGAGGCCAGTAGAGTTCACCGATAGACTCATCGAGGCAACCTTACGCACCGTGATTGCCGCAGCGCCCCGTGTGCTTGCAAATCCCACTTCCTATAATGATTGGGCAGAGCTCATGTGGGCAGGAACCATCGCCCATAACAATCTATTGGATACAGGCCGTGAAGGAGATTGGGCTTCGCATGATATCGAACACGAATTGAGTGGACTTTATGATATCGCGCATGGAGCTGGACTTGCTATCATCACACCGGCGTGGATGAAATACACTCTAAAGCATGATATTGCCCGCTTTGCCCAATATTCTGTGCGGGTCTGGGGCGTGGAGGACAATTTCTTCGATCCAGAGCGCGTCGCTCGAGAAGGTATAGCAAAGCTCGAGGATTTCTGGCGATCGATTGGCCAAAAAGTCAGACTCTCCGAGATCGGTATCGATGACAGGCATTTTGCTAAGATGGCTTTCAAGTGCACCGATGGAGAAGCCCATAGCGTAGGGCATTTTGTGCCGCTGCGGGCTGCAGATATTGAAGCTATCTATCGGCTTGCTTTGTAAATGTATAACTATATGCCGCATAACAAACTCGATACCAAAGCTCTGGAAAATTGGCTCTGGGAAGCTGCCTGCATAATCCGTGGACCGGTCGATGCACCCAAATACAAAGACTACCTACTGCCACTCATCTTTTTTAAGAGACTATCGGATGTATTTGAGGATGAACTTGAACGGCTTTCCAGGGACTATGGATCAAAAGAAGTCGCTGAAGGGTTGCTCGCTCTGGATCACAAGCTCGTGCGTTTCTATCTTCCCCAAAATGCCCGCTGGGAAGCTGTTGCTAGACATACAACCGATGTTGGCGAACATCTAACGGATGCCGTTCGCTCCATTGCGCGGGAAAACCCCAAACTTCAGGGCGTGGTGGATACCGTAGACTTCAATGCCACCGCTTCTGGGCAGCGGATCCTTGCCGACGACAAACTCAAAGAACTCATCGATGTGCTGAGCAGATAC
>MWDY01000200.1 GCA_002070755.1 Spirochaetes bacterium ADurb.Bin110
ATCTTGCCCCCGAACCAACCTGCAATACAGCCCAAAATCATACCTACCGCAGAGCCAAGTATAGCGCCTACAACGCCGACATAGATCGAAATTCGACCTCCATATAGAACCTGGGCAAACAAGTCTCGGCCCATTTTATCGGTGCCCATCAGATGTTTCCAGCTCGGTGGCTTTGTCATATTTGTAAAATCGATCTTAGAAGGACTATAGGGAGTAATGAAGTTTGCGAATATCGATGCCAATATCATCGCTATCGCTACAATGGTACCTATCATCGCAAGCTTATTTCTAACAAGCTTATTCCAGCTCCTGAGAGCTAGACTTGATTTCGTTATTCTCTGTTGATCCATAATTGGCAACCCCTTCTATCGCTCGAATCGTATTCTGGGATCGAGAAGCGCCATAAGCAGATCGACTAGAAAACTTGCAAGCAGCATTGCCGCCGCGATCATTAATGTGGTCATCATTATGACTGGATAATCGCTTGCGGATACACCTTGGAGAATTATTGCACCAATACCAGGCCATGAGAAAACCGCTTCGATCATCACCGAACCTCCCACTAGAATCGGAAGGCGGAAAGCGAGGATAACCAATGTTGGGCCTAAGGCATTTCTGAATGCATGCTTGATATACACTTTCCACTCAGGAATGCCTTTTGAGCGCGCAGTCTTTATGTAGTCCTTGTTCATTACATCTAACATCGAATTGCGTGCATATCTGAGAAGAGCACCGGTCATTGATATTCCTAGTGCCAGGGAAGGGAGAATCATATTTGGAACATGGTCCCACCATGTTTTGTATCCTAGGTCGAGCCGTCCGCCAATTGGCAGCCAGCCCAGCTTTATAGAGAAAAATTGAATTAGGATTATCCCAAAGAAAAATTGTGGAATAGAAATGCCAACGATACCTATTATTCGGCCTAAATAATCGATGATTGTATTCTGCTTTATAGCTGAAAGTATTCCAATTCCAATACCCAAAATGGTCGATATTATGAGTGCAACAAGCGAAATCTCGAAAGTAGCAGGCAATTTCATTGCAATGATTTTGGAAATGGAAGTACCATCGACAATGCTGTAGCCAAAATCTCCTTTCAGTATATTGCCAAGCCATCGAAAATATTGAACATAGATTGGATCATTTAGCCCAAGATGTTCCCGCAAGGCTTCTAGATTAGCAGCATTTGCCGCCATATCGGGAGAAGCCAAATAGCTTATAGGATCGATTGGGGAAAACTGAATGCCAACAAAAACTATAATGCTTATTATGATAAGCATCGGAACGATGGCGAGCAGTTTCCTTATAAAATAGTATAGCATTTCCAAAATTCCCAAGGAAAATTAAATCACTCTCTAAAGAACGATGTGTGCAAGGGATAAGCCCTCACACACATCGATAGAAGCAATTTGCTTAAAAAATCACAAAGACTTATTTTTTCTATTTTAGCTCCCAATCTTGGAATCTGTAATCCCAATTAAACCATGGATTCCCAAATATTCCCGGCATTTTTACTTTGGCTGTATTAACATAGTAGATATTTTGCAGAATAAAGAGCGGCAATTTATATAGGTATTTCTGTTCGAGCTTTTGTAAGTCGACCAGTATCTGGTTGCGCTTTATTGGATCAGTGGTCTCGCGAAGCTCGTTGACTTTTGCATCAAAATAACCATCTTTCCCCAAGATGTTCACAAAATTCACGTTGTCGCTCGCATATTCACCATACCACTCTTCAAAACCAAAGGCAGATAGACCTTTAAGGGCTATGTCATAGTCTTTTACCTTATATAGTTCTGTTGTCGCATCTCCCTGGAATTTTTGGACATCTGTCTTAATTCCTACTTGAGCAAGGTATTGCGCAATGGCTGTCATAAAATTGATCGATGTCTGATCTGCATAATAGAAACGCAGCTTAAGAGGCTTACTGAAATCGAAGTTTGCTTCTTTGAGGAGCTGCTTAGCTTTTTCAGGATTATAAGAATATACCTCACTACTCTTATCATAGGCTGAGTGGCTCGTAGGAACACCGGTATAGATAAGTTTGGCCAATCCAGGATAGAGACCCTCGGCTATTGCCTTAGTATCGATAGCATACATAATAGCTTGGCGCACTCTTATATCTGACATCATCTTGTTGGGCACTCCGTTCGCATCCTTGATATTCAACACAAAATACCTATAAAAGGTGATATCCACTGGATATGCCGTAAATCCTTTTAGCTTGTTAAATTCATTGATCTCATCGGTTGCATTTGTACGATGAAGATCAAGCTTCCCGGACGCCGCCGCAACAATAGGATCGGCCATAGCAGTCAATACAATACGTGGAATTTTTGGTTTCGGCCCATCGTATTTCTCATAGGGAACGAATACCGCATAATTCCCAGGCTTAAACTCATCAAGCCGATACATCCCGTTGCCTATGGGATGAGTCCAAAATGACGCATTCTGGAATTCGAGGGGATTGACATCCTTTAGAAGATGCTTGGGCATGATAGCAAACTGACCAAGCACGCTTATAGCATTCCCGACTTTTGCATCGAGCTTCATGGTGATTACATCGCCTTTCGCAGTAAGTCCGGAAAGGGACGAGGCTTTCCCTGCAATAAAATCAGACGCTCCTACTATATGAGAAAAAACGCCTGTATATATTGCATTGACCTGTGCGGCTTTTAGCGCTGTTTGAATACTGAATACAACATCATCTGCGGTAACTGGAGTGCCATCGTGCCAACTTGCACCCTTTTTCATTGTGATCGTATAGGTAAGTCCATCCGAAGAAATCTGGTAGCTAGAAGCGAGATCTGGCGATACCGTGGTAAGAGTAGGATCAGGCAGAAAAAGACTACGGAACATGAGAACTTTCCATAGATCTCCTCTATTTACCCAAGGATGATCCAATTTAGTTGTTAGTGTTGCGCCAGTCGTAGGAGTAATGATATACAGTGCATCATCCACTGCATATGCTATTCCCGCAAGCGTCGCAAACAATATCAGCGCGA
>MWDY01000201.1 GCA_002070755.1 Spirochaetes bacterium ADurb.Bin110
TCCCCTCTACTCCCCATCCACCCACTCATACCAACCCCTCACTAAACCCCCTCCTCCTACCCTCTCACACTCTAACCTACTACCTCGCTTTTGCAGCAGAAGTTGTTGAGGCATAATGTGCCAGTTTGTAGAGCTTGCCTGAAGCTCTATGTTCATATCGATATTGGATAGATCAGCATTTCCGCTTCCCCTAAGACTAAATTTTGCACTGAGATCTTTAGGCAAACCAAATAGACCGTCGGCTTTCAAAATCACAGAAGGCGCCAGGATAATAGGAGAATCAGTTAGGCTCGAAAACTGAAGAGATTCTATTATCAGGCTTCCTTCATTAATGACATCCTTGTCTATGGATGCGTTGGACCATTTCTCAATCTCTCGCACCTCAGCGTGTATGGGCCCAATTGATAGTTCAAAATGTGGAAGGCTTGCTGCTTTTCCTGAAACAAAATTTGCTAGTATCTTATTTATGATATATTCATCGTTGGGGAAATAAAGTGAAATCTGGACATCATCTACTGTGATATCCCTCACAGCTTCATTGTTATGACCGACAAATAAAGCCCAGAAACTTATCCGGACTGAAATTTTTTTGATCTTCAGTGGCGGCTGTTCTTTGTAATTTGATCTTTCTGATGATGGAGAAAACTCCAAATGTGATGAAAGTCCGGTATTATTTTGATCTAGAGGATCTGAGCGAACAAGCTCAATGCCATGCATGGAAAATCGATTTAGAGACTCGATATCCAAATAATCATATTTCAGAATGAGGCCAGTGGCATCGGTTACTGCTGACTGCAGCTTATCTAAAGCTCTAACTGCCAGCACCTGCACTTCGCGTTGCACAAGATCGATAATCGCAATGCTGCCCCAGATTGCAAGTGCTAGAGAAAATAAGACGATTACTATTACAGATTTTTTCGTCTTCATCCAACCAGAATCCTGAATGACAAAACCTAAAGTCGCCTATATACTAGCATAATATGTCTTCATATAACACAGACGAGCTCAGAAATCGTTTCATTGTAATCGAAGGAATCGATGGAGCTGGAACAACGACCCAGATTCGTTTACTGGCGGAGAGTCTAATTGCCAGAGGATTTTCCTGTATGGTTACAGCAGAACCCACAATGAATCATATTGGCCAACTGATCCGCGCTATCCTCTCTGGCGAAGATATGGTTGCTGCTACTACAGTTGCGCATCTATTCGCTGCTGATCGAAATGAACATCTATATGGGAAAAATGGCATTATTGAAACTCTAAAGGCCGGTTCACTGGTTCTCTCAGATAGATATGTTCTATCTAGTCTTGCTTATCAAGGCGCAACATGTGGACCTAGACTGCCTTGGTTATTGAATAGCACTTTTCCAGCCCCTGGCTTGACGCTCCTATTTGAAGTAGATCCAGAAATCTGCATAACTCGCATTCGTTCTCGATTAAAGAAAGAAATCTATGAGACACTCGAATTCCAAAGAAAAGCGCAGACCATGTATGAAAGAATGGCTGATCGTCTCTCCAATAAAGGTTGGCGCATAGAGCGCATTGATGGCAACAAAGATATCGAATCGGTGCATCAGCAAATAGAATCTATCGTCTTTAGCTTTCTCGGCATTGAATATTGAGTTGGGTGAATTGGGTACTCCACTGTCCTGGACTATAGATATGTCATAAAGTCATCATTTTTGATAAAACGCTATAAAATTAGCATGGCGTCGCCATAGCTGAAAAAGCGGTAGCCTTTTTCTATGGCTAATTGATATGACTGCAAGATTTTTTCTCTCCCCGCAAAAGCAGATACCAACATTATCAGGGTAGATTTTGGAGTATGAAAATTGGTGAAAAGGCTATCGACTACATGGAATTCATAACCTGGATAGATAAAAATCCTTGTGGAAAAACTGCCGGGCTTGACTTCTCCCTTGAACCAAGCCGATTCCAAAGTCCGCATGGAAGTCGTTCCTACGGCAATCACCTTTCTGCCTTGGCTTCGAGCAAGATTTATTCTTTCGGCAACTTGAGGCGGAATCTCGAACCATTCTTCATGCATATGGTGATCTTCGATATTTTCAACCCTTACTGGTTGAAAAGTACCCAATCCAATATGAAGAGTAATGTATTCGATTTCGATACCTTTCTGAGAAAGCTCGTCGAGTAGTTGGGGCGTAAAATGCAATCCAGCTGTGGGACTTGCAGCAGAACCGGTGTGCTTTGCAAATACAGTCTGATAACGTATTTCATCATTGTCTGTATCTTCTCGATTTATGTAAGGAGGCAGAGGAACATGCCCATAGCGATTAAAATATTCATCGCCTATACTAGAAGAAAATTCAATGGTTTTTTCATCTTCTCTATCTTCGACAATAGATCCTCTTAGCTGACCTGGGAATATATATGAACGACCTATACTCTGATGTTTCGATTTATTGCATACGGCTCGCCATAGGCCTGAGACAAATGATACTTGTTCACAAGCTATTACAAGGTTCTCTTGGCCTTCATAATTGGAATCTGAGCCTCGAAGGCTTATTAGGTCATTCTGTTTCCATGGGGCAAGAAAGACAAACTCTACAAGAGCTCCTGTCTGTTCACATCTTCCATATAATCTAGCTTTTCGCACTTTCGAGTCATTGAACACCATAAGAGCATCTGGTTCTATAAACGAGGCTACGTTTTCCACCATGGAATCCACGATGTTTCCAGTTTTGCGATTCAAGACCATTAGACGCGATCTGCCCCGATCCTCGGTTGGATATTGTGCGATTAAATGTTTCGGCAGATCAAAATTGAAGCTGTCCGTTTTCATCCAGTTTTTCGATTCCAAGGTGCCGATAAGCCGTAGGAGTTGCTACTCTTCCTCGAGGCGTGCGAGCTAGCATCCCTATCTGAATAAGATAGGGTTCGTAATAATCTTCAAGGCTTTCAACGCTCTCGCTGACAGAAACGGCGAGAGTCTCAGCCCCAACAGGTCCGCCTCCAAACTTTGTGATTATTGTCTTAAGAATTTCGCGATCAAGGCGTTCGAGGCCAAGATAATCCACTTCCAGCCTTTCGAGCCCATCCACTACGATATCTCTCGTGATAATACCTTCTCCTCGCACCTGTGCAAAATCGCGCATTCGCCGCAGAAGTCTATTCGCTATTCGTGGCGTTCCTCTGCTCGTTCCAGATAAAAGTTCAATCGCATCTTCTTTGATTTTGATATCGAGAATATTCGAGGAACGGCGAATAACACTTGACAATTCTTCAGGAGAATAGTAGTCAAAGCGCAGAGATATTCCAAAACGGCTTGCAAGTGGAGCAGAGACCATACCTGCCTTGGTTGTCGCTCCTACGAGCGTGAAGGGCTGAAGAGGAATCCTTACTGTACGAGCTGCAGGGCCTTGTCCAATAATCCAATCGAGCTCGAAATCTTCCATGGCTATGTAGAGCATTTCTTCGATAGATGGCTTAAGTCTATGAATTTCATCGATGAAGAGAACACCAGCAGGCCTAAGATTAGTCAAAATACCAGCCAGATCTTTGGGCTTTTCAATAGCAGGTGCACTTGTAGGCTTAAAATCTACGCCCATTTCAGAGGCTACCACAAGAGCAAGAGTTGTCTTGCCAAGACCAGGAGGCCCCATTAGGAATAGATGATCGAGTGCTTCATCTCTATCGCGCGCAGCTTTGATAAAAATGAGCAAATTATCTTTTATTCTCTGTTGGCCCTGAAACTCGGAAAGATAACGCGGCCGCAGAGAGGATTCCTTTTCGTCTTCTGCTGGATTATAGAGGGGATTCATTGTACTGTGCGAAGAGGTCTCATCTATTGTAGAAGGATTCATGCTCCAGCTCCTGCAGACAGCTCAAGAAGTGCTCTTTTGAACAATTCTTTTTCAGCTTCAGGGCCATCTTCTAAAGATGAAGCGAGCTGAGCTGTCACGCGCTCGACTTCTTTTCTTTCAAAACCCATCTCAACCAAAGCACGGATTACATCTCTGAATCGTCCTTGAGAGTCAGATATTGCAGCAGAAGCATCTTCAGGAGTAATCAATTTTCCTTTTAGAGCGAGCATCATCTTTTGTGCTGTCTTTGGACCTATGCCTGGTATTTTTTGCAATGAGGCAAGGTCCCCTCTATCGAGCATCGTAGCTAAGGAGCGCGGAGCTATGCCCTGTAAAATCTTGAAGGCTTGGCGAGGACCAATCCCTTCTACTTTTTGCAGATCTAGAAAAAGCTGGCGTTCCACTGCTGAAAAAAAGCCATATAGACGCATAGCGTCTTCATAGTGATGTAGCCATGTGAAAAGCTCTATTTCTTCTCCTGTGTGAGTGTAAAAGGACGGATCACGGATCGGGACGAATATTTCCCATTCTATTGCACCAGTAGATATATGAAGAGCTTCATCTGCATGACCGCTGAATACACCCTTTATTCTGTTGAACATGTTAGAGAGTATAGCCCGCAGGACCAATAGAATGCAATGTACAAATAGCGGCAGCAAGAGCATCCGCAGCATGATCAGGCGTCGGTATATGAGACATACCTAGAAGCACCTTAACCATTTCTTGAACCTGGTTTTTACTTGCCCTAGAAGAGCCTGTCACCGCTTTTTTGATAGCATTTGGACTATACTCCTTTAAGACTATACCTGTCTTTTCAAAGGCAAGCCTAATAACACCGCGAGCCTCTGCTACAGGAAAAGCCGAAGATACATTTCTAAAAAAATAAAGCTCCTCGATGCCGCCAACATCAGGAGCATATTGCCCAAGAAGTTTCCTTATCTCTTCAAATATATAAGTTAGTCTCTTTCCAATTGGTTCGTCCGATTCTGTCTGAATACAACCATAAGCGATCAGTGAAAGCTTTCCTTCTAGAGTTCTCACTAGACCATAGCCGACCGAGGCTATGCCAGGATCGATTCCGATAGCCACAAGAGAATCTTGAGAATTCATGGAGCCGATCATTCCTCGAGCTCAGGCATTTCGATGTTGTGATAAACGCTCTGTACATCTTCGTTTTCTTCTAGTTTATCGATTAGTCTCTGTATTTTCTGGGCTGTATCTAGATCGACAGTTATATAGGAATCTGGCAGCATCGAGATTTCGGCTCCTAGTGTCTCGAAGCCTCTATCGTTCATCATATTCAAGACATCCTCAAAAGAGGCAGGATCAGTGTATACTGAAATAGTACCATCCTCGCTGATCACATCATCGGCTCCGGCATCGAGGGCGGCCTCCATGATCTGATCCTCGGTGTACTTTTCGCTATCATAGGTTAAGACGCCTTTGCGCTTAAAAAGGTAAGCGACCGATCCGGTAGTCCCTAAATTGGCACCCGATCTTGTGATTATATTTCGTATTTCTGCAGCTGCTCGATTCTTATTATCGGTGAGAACTTCGATTAACATTGCCCCACCGCCTGGCGTATAAGCCTCGTAGAATAGCTCTTCATAGATAGAGCCCTCAAGTTCGCCAGTACCCTTTTTTATAGCTCGATCGATATTGTCTTTTGGCATGTTCGCAGCCCTAGCTTTTAGCACTGCTGTACGAAGACGAGGATTAGCTTCGATATCACCTCCGCCCATCCGAGCAGCAATTGAAATTTCCTTGATTAACTTTGTGAAAAGCTGACCCCTTTTTGCATCAAGAGCTCCCTTCTTATGCTTAATGCTCGCCCATTTGCTATGTCCAGACATGAAAACTCCTTTGGCTTTAAGAAAACCAAATAACGATATCATGTTGCATAAATTGGTGTCAATTGACAGAATAGGACAGCAAAATCCAAGCAATGTCAATTTGGAAAAAGCAAAAAAGTGAGAATCTATTGAGACCAGTCGATTTGATCTTATTCTTTGAGATGAATCCAGGTTTTTCCGAAACCCCCGTCTTCTGGTCTGGCAAAATAGTAATCTGCAACGGAGCTCTGCTTACTTAGCCACTCGTGAATGCCTCTGGAGAGAATTCCTTCTCCAGTTCCATGAATTATGGCAAAACTGCTAATACCAGCGAGACTAGCGGCATCGATCTGATGCTCTAAAGCATCGAGGGCCTCTGAAAGCCTCATGCCACGCACATCGAGTTCAGCTACAGGCAACTTCCTTGTCATCGAATCAGAAGCGAGTTCGATCTGGTAACCAGGCTTTGAAACTAACTCAGTTTTATTCCTTGATCGTGAAAGACTCAGAGCTTCGCATTCAACTGGGACTCGAAGAGAGCCTAGCTGTACAAGCGCCTTCTTTTCATCTAGCATTCGAAGGAAAATAGCTTCTCTATTCTGAAATATGACAGTATCTCCAGATCTTATTTTATCGATGTCTATTGGCATACTGCTTTGCATATCAGGTTTCATCAAGCGTTCAATTCTTTGAGTTTCTTCTGCAAAACTTTCAAGCTCTTCGCTTTGTCGGTGAATTTCGTCTGACATTTTTCGCAAGAATTCCCGTCCTGCAGATGTATCCTCATCTTTTCTGCCGTTTTCTCTCAACTCGCGTACAATGTTTTCGAAAATCCTTCTGGATTCAGTCAGAAAATGTCTGAGTTCAGCAACTCCCTGTTTTCTAAGATCAAGTTCTCTTTGGTGAATCCTGAGATTCTCGAGATCGACCATACGGCGCGACTCAACTACTTTCTCTAGTTGCCTTTTCTTCTCTGATTCCAGCTTTTCAAGCTCCCTTTGTTTTTCTCCTAGAGAATGAATAATCACGGAATAATCTGATCGCTCATCTTCGAGATAACTTTTAGCTATATCGACAATTTCCTTAGGTAAACCAATCTGGCCTGCAATCTCGAGAGCTCTGCTTTCTCCTGGAACCCCCATTATTATCCTGTAAGTCGGGCTGAGACTTTCTGCGTCGAATTCCATAGAGGCATTTAGGCAGCCAGGCTTAGTATATCCATAATTCTTCAAAACTCCATGATGAGTGCTGACTATAGTAAAACATTGCAAATGGTGAAAATAATCGAGCAAAGCCATGGCTATTGCACAACCTTCCTCTGGATCAGTTCCTGCTCCCAGCTCGTCCAGCAATACAAGGCTGCGATCCGTAGCTGAAGATACAATTCCGGAAATAACATTCATATGTCCAGAAAATGTAGATAGCGATTGATCGATGGATTGCTCATCTCCAATATCGGCGAGAATTGTATCAAAAACTGCAAATGCTGAAGTTGATAATGCTGATATGCCAGCGCCATATTGATTCAAAAGCGCAAGAAGGCCAATCGTTTTTAGAGATACTGTCTTTCCTCCTGTGTTGGGACCAGTGATTATTAAAATTCTTGCACCATCTGGAATGTCTACGTCTATAGGAACGGCCTTTTTGCCTAGCAAGGGATGTTTTGCTTTGTATAGATGTATACCTTGATCGAGATGGCCTGCAATTGCGAGATCCTCTCTCTTAAGTTGTATAGCTCGCGCCAACCTAACATCTGCGGCAGCTAGAAATTCTCTACCTCGCATTAGGATAGGCAAATATTGCCTCAGCGCGTCCGTTGTCTCTCTTAGAATAGCCTTTATTTCCTCGTTTAGTTTAGAATCGAGCTCCAGAAGCCTATTATTCCGTTCAACGAGCTCAAGGGGCTCTATGAAAATTGTTTGACCTGTCGAAGAAAATTCGTGCACGATTCCCTTTATTCTTCCCTTGAAATTCGCTTTTATTGCTATTACAGTTCTATTATCTCGTTCTGTAGCGATGTTCGATTGAAGGGCATCTTGAAGCGCAGGATCAGAGAGATATCGATTAATAATGCGCAGATTTTCAGCTTGAGTTTTTTGAATTGCCAGCTTTAGAGCTTTTAGGCGAGGCAAATCCTTTATTTCACCATCTTCAGAAATAATAGCAAATACTATTTGTACCGCATGAATCAAAGCGGGGGCCGAATGCAAGATATTCTCAATTCCTAACTTTGCCCAAGCCTCGTCATCATTGAGATCTTCTCCCCAAGTTTCATGATTTACCTCAATAAAAGAGTGAATAATTGATCGAAGAAAGGCAAAAAACTGCTGATAGGATTTTGCCCAGAGCCCTATAGCGAAAAGCTCATCGACTTCGAGCATTGTGCCCTCTTTTAGGGCTTTCGCTATGGGAATCTCGATATTTGGAAAAGGAAATGATGGCATTTCTTTATCGCTAAGTCCTTCAACAAGCAGCGATAGGTCTTTCTTCAGTCTCTTTACTGAATCTTCTTGAGAGCAGGGCAAGGTACTATTCATAAGTGCCCTTCCTTCGTGAGAAAAACAGTATTCTTCCAGACGTTTGCGCAGTCGATAGAAGTCTAGGAGCGTAAGGCTATGCTCATTAGTCACCATTCTTCTTCCTCGAATTGATCTGTAGCAGACCTCTGTAACCTCCCGGGTTCGTTTGTCTTTGCATTTCTTGTTTCTTCTAATTCCGCACGCATTCTAAGATAACTCTCGTAGCGGTCATTATGTATGAGCCCTTCTTGTACAGCTTGCTTCACCAAGCAGCGCAATTCATATCTATGTGTACAGGAAGCACCAAACTCACAGAGCCCTAAAAATGGAACCATATCAGGAAAATAAGATGTAAGGTCATTTGGTTCGATATTTCTTATCGCAAGCCTGCGAATACCTGGAGTATCGATTATGTCAATATCTCCGTTTGGCGAAGAGATCATTGTGGAGAGAGTTGTCGTGTGCTTTCCTCTCTTATATTTTTCCGAAATCTCAGCTATCCGCTGATCTGCTCCTGGAATAATACAATTTATGATGCTCGATTTGCCAGTACCGGATTGCCCTATAAAGACTGATGTTTTTCTAAGAAGAATCGTCCTAAGTTCATCGATCCCTATAGAATCCTGAACACTGCTTTTAATTACTCCATAACCAAGCTTCTGAAAAGCAGCGAGACGGGATTCGATTGAAATATCCAGACCTAAATCGATCTTATTACATACTACAAGCAAAGGCAGGTCGCAATATTCAGCCATTACACCCACTCTATCGATAAATCGAGGCCTAAAAGGAGGCGCTTTTGTACTCGCTATGCATACCACAAGGTCAAGGTTAGCTGCAAAGACCTGTCGCGCTTCCCCTTTCTCACTATAGCGAAAGAATTCATTTTTCCTATCGAAAATGGATTCTATAACTCCATTCTGTTTCGATAACGGTATCACCGATACATGATCGCCCGCTGCAAGATTTTTGTAACCTTTAGATGATGAATCGATTATCTTGCCTTTGATTGTGCATGTTCGAATATATTCATCATCGCAGCTCACTTTTGCGTATCGATTGCTGATTGAGATTACAACGCCTAGCACCATGGATTCATTGCTATTGCAATTCATAGAAGCTGTAGTGGAGAACAATTGAATTTATCTGACCATGCAATGTAGTATGGAGTTGCACCACGATCCCCTGCAAGAAAGAACCTTGGCTTTTGAAATTCGGTTTCTTCAGCATGCTCTTTATAATGAATAAGCTTTTGTAGAGCGGATATCACTTTTGGCCTCGGATCAAGACATTGGACATTGAAAGCTTGTCGTTCATTTAATTGATTGGCAATAGCATCTTCAAGGAGAATGAATTGGCTGCTAGCCAAAACAATTCGATCTGCTCCTTCCTCTAATGCATAATTGATGTAAGGAGCTACCATTGTCTGTGCAGAGAGCAAAGACGCAAAAGGAAGATGTTGCTCTGCATATTCAATGAGACCTTGGGCAGGTATTCTAATGACTTCACTATCTGGAGCATCTCTGGCTATCAAATAATCTAGAAAAGAATCCTCGGCAGTGCGAGACGTGGCAAGCAGTGCTATACGATGAGTCTGTGATTCTTTCGCTGCCTCTGCAATCGGAGGTATCGCGCCTATTATATGTAAGGCTCTATGAGCCGCTTGAATTTCCTTTAATCCAATTTGAACAGCTGTCATACATGAGATTATAAGAACTTCGGGATCAAGCCGTGCTCGAATTCTCCTTATGCGTTCAAAGAGCATATCGCGGATCATCTCAGGAGATTTTGTTCCATAGGGGAAGCCTGCATCATCAGCCACATAATCTATTTCTAAAAAGGGAAACTCCCGATTTACGGCCTGAACAAAAGGCAATCCACCTATGCCTGAATCAAATACGCAGATGCGCATCGCTTATTTCTCCTTAGATATCTATTCACCAAACAATGAATTGAATCTTCTTTTCGAGTCAGCATTTTGCTTTGAATCTGCAGTTTTCCCTTTGTCCAGATATTTCTCCGAAATCATGAAAAAATCACAATGATTTCGCTTTTCTTTATCTGCTACAAGCTCCTCTATCGTTTCTCTGCAGTCCCAATGGGCACCGATAGTATAGAAACGACACATTAGACACACATGCAGGTCTTTCCCACAGCTATCACAGGTATCATTGAACCCTGGCCTGTAATCATAGGCCAATAGAGCACCGCATTTATAACACATATTAAAAATTCTACATTGTAAGCAAAATACTGACAAGCGTTAGAAACCAATATGAATGATTGTAGTATTTAATTTAGATTATTAGGTCTTGGTTTTGAGTCTTGAGAATCCTTGCAAGATCATATAGGCTATAATTATGTATAAGGTTTCTTCTTGCGCCATAGAAGGTTGCAGTTTGCCTGCTTTCTCGATAGAAAACCTCTGTTATCATCACCTACAAGACTATCCTGAGCGCATGAAAAAAGCCATGCAGGAGCTGCAGAGCAATAATATTCTTCTTAATAGAGTCTTTGATTACGCGTTTCTTATGGGTCTTGATTTTTCTCGCTATCGTTTCGTTGGTTGCTCTTTTAGAAATGCAAGGATTCAACATTCACTGTTTACTGGGGCTTCCTTCCACCTATGCTTTTTTGATAGTTCCAGCTTCTTTTCTTGTGATCTATCTGGTGCCGATGTCGATTTTTGTTCCTTTGGGAAATGCTCTTTTATGGACTGCAGCTTTGAGAATTCCGAGCTTATCCAATCAAGCTTCAATGGCTCTGTAATTGTGGATTGTACCTTTGCAGGCTCTAATCTATATAACTCTCGTTTTATAATGTGCGACATGAATACTGTCAACATTGACAATTGCGATTTCAAGAGAGCTTTCTACATTCCTTCCAAAGAGCAAAAAGTCAGCTTCTCAAGATCGAATATTGCAGAGGCTGTCCGAGATCTGGAGCATCTTTATCTATGAAGATTTACCATCATTATTCAGTCTACGGATTTTCGAATATATACATAATTGTCAATGAATCATTAAAGAGAGCTATAATAGTTGATCCTGCAGAACTCACTGCGACAATGATCGAAAGAATCGAGCAAAACAACCTTGATCTCTGCGGAATACTTATCACCCATGATCATATTCATCATGTCAAGGGGCTATCTACAATCATGAAGATCTATAGTCCTACAATCCATGCTTCCAATGCTAAATTGCTTGGATTTCAATGTAGTAAGTTGAGGGATGGGGATGTCTTTAGCGAAGCAGGTTTCGAGATTACCGCAATAGCAGTGCCCGGCCATTCTCAGGATTCAATTGTCTATCTCATGGAAGGAAATTTTCTTTTTACTGGCGATGTACTCCATGCAGGCGTAATTGGAAAAACGAACAGTGTTTTCAATACAAATGCGCTCATAGCTCGCATTAAGCAAAAACTCTTTTGCCTTCCGGAGAGTACACTTGTTCTGCCTGGGCATGGCCCGCCAAGCACCATTGGTACTGAAAAAAGCGCCAATATATCTTTCCAGGAGGGCTTTGCTGAGCGCATCCGTCCAAACTATGACTTCTTTGTGTAGATTATCTTAAAAAGTCTATAGTTGCTCAAAAACCGAAATCCTTCTTGTCCAATTGCCTCTTACCATAACAAGATGATTTCCAAGCGGATTTGTAAGCATCTCTTGAGCTTTTTCATTGGAAAGGCTTAGCAAAGCCTGTGTTCTGCACAACCCTTCGCCGCGCGGACTTGCTATCACTCGAGCAGTAGAATACCAGAGCTCTTCGAGGTGCTTGCCGCCTATCCTGAAAAGAGTCACTTTTTCTTTGGGCAAGATTCCTGCTATTGCAACTCCAATCCCCGATTCAAAATGGCTGCGTAGCCCATATTTGGATAGAATTGAGCGGGGCGCCGTACAGTGAGCAACCAGCATTTCAGCTAAATCATCCTCTTTCTTTATAATTATATGAGAAGGATTGGCCATCCAGCCAATTTGTCCTGTCAAAGAACGAATCCAACTTAGACCGATAATTGAAGGAATGTCCCCTTCGCAACCTGCATCGATTCCCTCATCTGCAAGTTGAGATAGAGCAAGACAACCTGTGCTCTGATCTTTGAGAACGAGATCGAAACAGCGTAAGGTAAGTGAGGAAAGCTTATATCGATCCACAAGGGTTCTTAGGGCCTGCAATATCTCCATCGACTTCAGCAAGTCTGCATTACTCGATTCAGAAAAGAATTCTGCTTTTTCTTGCAAATCTTCGATTATAGGAGCTCCCAGGGAACTGGAACGTATCTCTCCGATATTCCGCATGAGCTCCTCCAGAGGAATATCGATAAGCTCAACACCCCATGAGTTCAAGGCTACAAGCGAATCCTGACTTGAGGCTATGAGCCAATCCGAAGGTCTACCCACTACACCAATTCTGCAGTTTCGCATTGCGATTTTGCTCTGACAAACGGCAATTATGTCCTCTAGTTCTTTAGAGTCGAAGGCACCTGAGGCATCGGCTTGAAGAATCAATCCCTTCCCGCCATCTTGTTTGACCTTTGCAAGAATCTCGAGAGAAGCAGGCAGAGAGTTTTGTGATGGATGAGCAAATAACACTATGGGCATTCTGAGCTCTAACATCTTCTCTCTAGAAATCAATCTCATGGCTTCAGACTCAGTTCCGCCCGTGAGCACGAGCATAAAAAGCGGTAGTGCAGAGTTTCTTGGATGAATCAGAGTGGATCCAAGGCTTAGTAATTCGCCTCCAGCTCTCTGAAGATTATCCTCAAAAATACCAAGCAGTCTCATTTTCTGAGGTTCATCGTGCAAGATCGATGAAACCACTGCATACTGAAAAATTGCCATATGAAACCTCATCAATCTAGTTCTTCAAGACATTCAACAAGAAATCGATTTAGTATATCAAAATTTTTTGGCTTAAGAGCAATAAGATCTCCACTCCGTACTATTTCGCTATTCCATCGCTTGAGAGTAAAAGGTATGAATTCCTCAAGATTTATTCTAAATAGCGAGCTTATTCTTTTTTTATCAATCCCTCGCAATGTCCTGAAACCCATCATCAGAAACTCGAACAGAGCTGTCTTTCTATCGATTATCTCTATATCTTTGGGAATCTCCATTGGCGATTGAATATATGCGTTTATGTCTTTTGTCTCTGTGATTCTGAAAATAGTGCCTAACTCCTGGCTTTTATTGTAAGCAGGATATTGGATTGTGCTCACTCCTCCACTTCCTACCCCAAGATATGGCTCCATATTCCAATATGCAGCATTATGCCTACATTCATGACCTAATCTGGCATAGTTTGAAACCTCATATCGATGGAAACCCTGGCCTTCTAAATAAATATCGATCTTAGTCCGCTCTTCTGCCAATTCATCGGCATCAAGCATGACGAATTCTCCAGAAGAAACTTGGCTTTCAATCAAAGTTCCTTTCTCCAGCGTGAGGTCATATATAGAAATGTGTGAAACTCGACTTACAAGGTATTCGAGTGATTGCAATATAGAGCTTTTGCCTTCGCGCCTTTTGCCAAATTTGTGGGGAATGCCTAGTAGTAGATCTACAGATATTTCAAATGGATACTCGCATAGAAGTTCTATGGCTTGTATCGCATCATCGATAGATCCTACTCGTCGCAGAATAGGCCATTCTTCTTCTGAAAGAGTTTGGATTCCGAGGGAGATGCGATTAACTTTCGTGCGAACGAGCATATCGAGTAGGGTCTTGTCAAGACTCTCAGGGTTAGCTTCGATCGTCCACTCACAATCTCTGTATGCGTATGGTTCTAGGCTATCGACTAGTTTTTTAAGCACTTGCCTATCGAGAACTGATGGTGTTCCCCCGCCTAGGTAGATTGTCGAAAAAGGCCCCGCTCGAAAAAGCTCCAACCAATTTTGAAAATTTATGAGTATTGCTTGCACATAGGAAATTTCATATTCCAATGAAGAAATGTGTGAATTATTGGCGAACGGTACAGAGAAAAAATCGCAATAAGAACATCGATCTGCACAGAATGGAATATGAACATAAAGCGAATTTATTTCGAATGGATCGATATTTAAAAATGTTTTTCCCTCATGCTCAGGGATCTGTAAAGCCATTGGCTTCATTGTACCTTTCCTATTCGAGCTAATGGCCATATCCTCAAGACCACTCTGCCCTTGATACGAGAGGGCAGTACAATTTGACTCCCTGTCATACGGCCCTTATCGCTTTGAGATTCTGTAGCAAGCTTAAAGACTGTCGATGTCTTGAGGTTATTTTTTTCCTGCTGGATACCCTGAATTCTCATTACTGCTGGAAGACCGAATGTTTTGCCAAATTCTCTTTCCAAAAGCGAATATTTCTGTAGAGTTACAAATCTCAATGCTGAATCTTCGATCATTGTTATAGAGGGGAGAATGAATTCCGACCCATCTCCAACAAGAACGACATCACCTTTTTTTGGCGAGCCAGCTATACTAACGAGTTTTTCTTCTGCGAAAAGCAGACATGGTACCACAATAACAATATCGCCATCTCTGAGCGTTGGTTTCATAAGGTCCCCACAAACCTTCCAAGCCTGAAACACAAAGGTCCTTATGATAATGCACAAAATGATAAAAACAACGATGTATATAAGAATTCTGTTTCGAGCCCTTTTCCGTTTTATTTTCTCTGCATATCGTATGGGCCGCTTGGCGAACATACAGCGTCACTCTCAATGGATACTGCCAATTCGGCTAAGTGGAAAGTAAACAAATAGAGCATGTCCTAGCACTTTTTTTTCGGCGATTGGCCCAAAATATCGTGCATCGCGTGAATTGTCTCGGTTGTCACCCATAGGAAAGATCCGCGAATCCGCTATATACCATCCATTTTCATAGCGCTGTGCAAGCTGAGCGTTTCGGGAATTGGAAGGATCAGCATCTCGCAAAGTAGTTACACGAATCATGTCATATTGAAAAGCGTCCTTATTTGCATTTTGCACAGATGGCATCCCTACTCGAGAAGGAAGAGGAAGACTAAGTTCAGCATAGGCTGAGGCTATACCGACATTGTCTATCTCTGTATATTCGTTTGAATTAACTAATCGTTGCATCTTTACAGGCAATCCAAGACCTTCCATCAACATTCGCTCATCTAAGAACACCGAGGAGCCCATAGGCTTTATGGATACTTCACCATTTCTTACACGAAGCGTATCTCCTCCAACCCCTATAGCTCGCTTTATAAGATAATGCACTCGCGGCTCGCCCGTTGCTTCTCTGTCTATGTCGACCAGGGTAAATGTAACCATATAAAGCAATTGTTGAAATATCGTATAGATTGGACCGCGTGAGAGATAGGTAGGATTTTCAAAAACAATGACATTCCCTCGTTTTGGTGTGGAAATTCCTGGGGTCTTTAAAACCCCAGGCAAAAGCTCGGGGCCATAGGAGAGTTTGTCTACAAAAATCATATCTCCCACTAGAAGTGTCTTTTCCATAGATCCCGATGGTATCCTATAGTTTTGAAAAAAATACTGATTTATGACAAGTACAACGCAAGCAGCCCAGAGAATGGCATATATCCAGTCCAAAATCGGATGGCGCTTTTGCTGTTTCATCTTTGCGCGAAGGGATCTTTTTTTCCTTCTTGTGAGTAGATCTTCAGAAAACATAACAAGTTTATTGGGAATATCCATATTCTTCATTCCGATTCCAAGCTATCATGAGCATATATCGTTGACAAGACGGTGCCCATCGGCTAGGCTGCTTTTACAATGAAAGAGAGTGAAAAAATCACCGACCAGGATATTGAAAAGGTTAAAATAACCTTAAAGCCGATCTTGGGCATTCGGCCACGTATATATATACCGATTATCTATACACTAATAATCTTTATTATTCTTTTTTTTCTTTTTATCAACCCTGGCCTTTCTAATCCGGGCGCCAAGCTAAGTTTCGAAGGTAATCCAGGTATAGCAGCTCTCTATATTGCAAATACATATATTGGAAGTACATCTGATGGGATAAAACTTAAG
This sequence comes from Spirochaetes bacterium ADurb.Bin110, assembly GCA_002070755.1. The sequence goes on from MWDY01000201.1 coordinate 16,179, forward strand.
CCTGGCTCTTATCAAATCGAAATACGCAAGCGTGGCTTTGAGCCTAAAACTATGGACATTAAGGTACCGAACCGTATATTTGCCACTCTTATGGTGCCACCAAGAGTCAGAATACAATATGAATTAGAAGCAGAATCGCTGGAATCCATACTTCTCCCATCTTTTAGGGAATTTTCATCTTGGTCTCTTTCCGGTAGACCAAGCGCTATTTACCAGCTACCTATGGTATTATCCGAAGCTTCGAAGGATCTCGTTGCCTTGCCCCCAGCAGATAGAGTGTTTATAGCCAAGGCTCTGCTTGCAGCAGGCTTGAGCGCTGCTCAAAATAGCTCATCTATTCGCGATGCGATATATGCGAGTTTTTCGCTTGGTGCGCCTGGCGCAAGTCCATTGGGATTTGTTTCTATGGCTCGCAATGCTATTGCATTGCTTGCAGGCTCAAAGAACTATGTAGCAGCATTTTCGGAAATAGCTCCCGAAAGAACAAATGATACAATAAGAGGAGCTCTATCAACTTTAGAAAAAGAAACTTCGACCTTCGAGCTGGCTCTGCATAAGCCTGTCGATGTAAAGATAGTCGGATCTCAATATTTCGTTATCTTCAAGGAAGCAAATCTGAAAGTCCCAACCTGTACACCCGGTGGCACCAGAATTCTCTATAGTACTTATGTTCCTGAGTTTGGCCTAGCAAGCACCGAAGTTACGCAGCGACAGTTTGCGGGGTTTTTGAAGGATAATTCTGAATGGATGCCCGAAAACCGCGCAACTCTAATTGAAAAGGGATTTGTGGACAGCTCCTACCTTGCAGACTTTGATATCTCAAACCCAAGCGATAAGCCAATCACGGGTGTCTCCTGGTATGCTGCGAATGCTTATTGTGAATGGCTTTGTAGATATGCGCCGATAGGTTATGAATTAAAACTTCCCACAGAAGCTATGTGGGAAATGGCTGCAACTCAAGCATCTCGAAACATAGCGAGCCTTGGGGTTTTTAGCAATCGTTCTTCGTATGGACCACTTTCAGTCGATTCTTCCCGCCGCGATGCATCTGGTTTCTCAGATCTCTTTGGAAATGTCTGGGAATGGACTTCTGATAGCTTTAGACCTTATGCATGGATCATAGAAGATTCCCCTACTTTTGGAATGCTTGCTAATTCAGGCGATTCAAAGACAGTAAAAGGGGGCTCATGGGCTAATAGTGCTGATCAAATATCTATCGAATCACGAGGCCCTGTGCCTGCTGATCATTCTTCTGAATTTCTAGGATTTAGACCTGCTCTGATAAGAAAATGAAAACACAAGACTCCATAAAGACCATAGCCATTAATCGCCGCGCGCGTTTTGATTACGATATTGAAGAAAGACTTGAATGCGGCATTGCTTTGTTTGGCTCCGAGGTAAAGTCAATCAAAGAAGGAAGGGTTAGTTTTAGCGATGCCTTTGCAGAGATAAAGGGACAGGAAGTGTGGCTCAACCATTTACATATTGCGGATTACCCTCATTCTTCGATTTTTCGTCACGATCCAGACAGGCCAAAAAAACTCCTTCTGCACCGTCAGGAGATCAAGCGACTCGACCGGCGAGTCCGAGAAAAAGGCTTTACCCTAATACCATTGAGCATTTATCTCAAGCATGGACTTATAAAGCTCGAACTGGGTCTCTGCCGCGGCAAGAAAGCATACGATAAGCGAGCTGAAATAAAAGCTCGGGATTTGGATCGCGAAATAAGACGAGAATTCAAAGTAAAAGATTGGTAGCTTTGATGCGAATAACAGGCGGCGAATATTCAGGAAGAATCGTCAAGATGCCTGAGGGAGACTTGCGAATAAGGCCCTCGATGGATAGGATGCGCCAATCCGTATTCGATGTCCTTGGCGACCTTCAAGGTTATTCATTTCTCGATCTCTTTGCGGGTTCAGGAATCCTTGGACTCGAAGCAGCATCGCGTGGAGCTAATCCTGTTGTCTGCATTGAAAAAGATAGAAAAAAATTTCCAGTTTTGCTGCAAAATGCAGCTATAGCTCAGCCTGCGATCTTCTGTAAGGCCATGCCAGCAGAGACCTTCATTTTTCGCAACAAGCGAGCATTTGACATTATTTTTCTTGATCCACCCTTCGACTATAGATTCAAGCTCCAACTACTCGAACGACTCGATCGATCCGCTTCTATCCATGCTGGAAGCCTAGTCCTCATCCACTTTCCTCATGAAGATAAGCTGCCAGAACAGATTTCGAGACTAAAATGCTATGATATAAGGATCTTTGGTCGTTCTATTGTGCATTTTTATCGAAGAACATGATATCTTATTTGTAATTAAAACTTTGAAAATGTTGCATTGATATGAATTAAAAGGTATAATAAAGGCTGCAAAAAGATTAAGAGAAAGACGGAAAGAGTCAGGTAATAAATAATTCGGCCACAAGGAGCCATATTTAAAAATACTTTCCGCCAAGAGGTAAAAAGCCATGAGTGATATGCCATCTTTGCCCTACAATGACGATTTTTTCGAAATTCCTAATGAGATCCAATTAGAAAACACAGAGGTCGCAGAAATATCAAAAAAAGGTTATCAGCTCCTAAAAGAGAACCGCTTCGATGAAGCAGTTGAATGTTTTATTCAAATTCTTGAAAAAGATAAAGAGAATAACTATGCCCTTGTCGGTTTGGGAGATGCTGCTCGCAAGCAAGAGCGATTCAAAGAGGCTGCCGATTACTATAGACGCTGCTTAATTTTTCATCCAGGCAATAGCTATGCATTATTCGGGCTAGCGGACTGCTACAAGGCTCTCAACCAATTCCAAAAAGCCATTGAAATCTGGGAACAATACCTTCTTCATGACAACACAAACATCACTGTATTGACACGCGTTGCCGATGCGTATCGCAAGGTTCGTGACTTCCGGAAATCCAAATCTATTTATCATCGTGTTCTCGAACTCAATACAGATAATCACTATGCTCTTATTGGCCTTGGTCACTTGCACTACGATTTTAAGGAGTACAAGGAAGCTCTCTCCTACTGGCAGCGCATGGTCGAGTTAGAAGGCGACAATGTTGACATTAGAGTTCTGACTGCCATTGGAAACTGTTATCGTAAGCTAAAACATTTCGATAAAGGTATCCCAATCTTCGAAAAAGCCCTCGAAAAAGAGCCAGATAATTTCTATGCCCTTTTCGGTATAGCCGATTGCTATCGAGGAGTGGGCAAACAGAATATGTCCCTGGTTTATTGGAACAAGATCTTGGAAAAAGATCCCAAGAATAAGGTTATTCTGACTCGCGCGGGAGATGCATATCGGAATATGGGCGATTTTGAAAAAGCCACAGAGTATTATCAAAATGCTCTCAATATCGAGTTCGATATCTATGCAGTATTAGGTCTTGCAGTGATTGCCCGACAGCAGGGCAAGTACGATGAAGCCATTGCGAGCCTCCGCTCGCTCTTACAAAACGACCCAAAGAACTATCGCATCTATGTCGAGCTCGCTCAGACCTATCTAATGAACAATCAGCGCCAAATGGCAGTCGAAATACTTAGCGAATTCCAGCAGATGGGCATAAAAAATCCAGTTATTCAAGATGCCTTGTTCAAACTGACAACCAAGACATGAATTCTAATTCCGCTGAGGAACTAAAAATAGTCTATCCGAGCGGCCTATCTCAGGAAGAATTGGTCGCTATCTTATCTGAAGAACCTCTATATCGTGCAAAACAAGCATTTACATGGTTATCTAGAGGAGTAAAGTCATTCGAAGAAATGACCAATCTCCCGGTAGTTCTTAGAGAAAGACTGGCTCAGCGTTTTAATAGCCAAGTCCGCTCATCGAGAGTCGAAAACGAGTTTTCTGATAAAGATGGCTCCCTTAAGCTGCAGATAAGGCTCCGCGATGGAGCTGCTGTAGAGTGTGTACTTCTTGAAGATATCGAAGGAAGAAAGACAGCTTGCCTTTCTAGTCAAGTGGGATGCGCCATGGGATGTGCATTCTGCAAGACTGGCACATTAGGATTTCTCCGAAACCTTGGAGCAGACGAAATAGTCGAACAATTTCATCATCTTCGCGAGCGCTGTGGATTTATATCCAATATCGTATTTATGGGCATGGGAGAACCGCTGCTTAATCTCTACAATCTCAGAAAAAGCATTTCCATTCTCTCGAATCCAGCAGGCATTGGATTGTCAATGCGGAAAATAACCATATCCACAAGTGGTATTGTTCCTGGCATAATAGACCTTGCAAAAAATGGTCCAACTGTGCGCCTAGCTATATCTCTCACCTCCGCAAACCCCGACCTTAGAACGGAGCTTATGCCTGTCAATCGGAAATGGCCTCTTGATAAGCTAAAATCAGCCCTTCTAGAATATCAGAAAAGCACGAATGATCGCATTACATTTGAAGTCGTTCTCATTGGAGGTCTGAATGTGGGAGAAAGGGATGCAATTGAGCTAGCGAAATGGATCACTCCGATAAAATCTCAGGTTAATCTTATCCCCTGGAATCCTATAAAAGGAATGCCTTTCAAGACTCCTACTGTCCGTCAGATCGAAAAATTTTCACAGATCCTTTTGGAAAGAGGAATCGTAACTGTTCGACGGATGAGCCGTGGCCGCGGTGTAATGGGAGCTTGTGGGCAGCTAGGAGACACCCTTTCTTTTTGCGATCTTACGCTCAAGCCGAGCGATACGCTGATCAAGGGAGCCAATGACCGATAGCTGTGCCCCTATACCCTTATCCTTTCTTTCGATTGTACTTGAGTAATTAGAATTGCAGGCCAAATTATGAGCTTTTCGAGCCCAAATTAGAGCTGTCTCCTCATCTTTGAATCTATGCTCGAAGAGCTTTGCTTTTGCCACACATCCATAAAGGTATTCATCATCCATCGAGAGTACCACCTCTGAGAATAAATCCCAGTCCTTATCTTTTCTCGCTAGCTTTGCGAGGTATTGATGCACTCTTCTCATTATTTCTGTGGATAAACCATTTTCTTCATGGTTCCTATAGATCATATAGAGTAGCGATTTTGCGTCTTCTAGCCTTCCAAGCTTACAGAAACGATGAACTAGGCCTAATGGATCTACTGCATCTTCGATAACAGCCCTATATGGATCGCGATACGCTGATTCGGTATGGAAAAAGAGCCTAGCAAGCGAGACCACATCCATAATATTGTGCTGCCATACTAGTTCCATTAGCTCCTTTTGATTCTCGCTGAGAGAATCGCTTTTCACATAATCGAGCCAGACTTTTGGAATTGCAGCTCCAGGAATATCAAATTCTCTTGTCTTATTAAGGACGAATCTTTCCATAGAGGCGAGAGAACATGAATCGAGAATCTTACCCCAGAATCGTCGGCAGTCGTGAAGTACATCTATATGCAACCTAGCTGGCATCACAATTCCATTTAGTATGCATCGCGACCTGAGCAATGGAATATCGAATGTGGCCCCATTATAGCTTGCAATACAATCTCCAGCTGAGAGCTGTGAGGTCACCACTGAAAGAAAATCGCGCTCTCCCGGATAATCTTCTAGAAATACTTGGCTAAGAACTAGATTCCTTCCTTCGAAGCTAGCGGTGGTCGAAAGAAAGGCAAGAGTCCCTGTACCCCCCGAGAGCCCGGTAGTCTCCAGATCGAAGAATACTATCTTATCAGCAGGGATTTGGAATGCTGGGGCCTCAGAATCGATGTTTCTTTCAGTCTCAGAGAGATGCACTGGTCTTATGATACAAGGATAGAAAAAAGGAGGAACAATAAAAATAGGCCCTTGAATCTCTCTAGTCCATACATAAGGCAATATATTGTGCCAGTTTTCTGGCATATTTCTTTCTTTTGAGGCTAAAGTGTTTTTTTTGATTTTTTCGCTCTTAATCAAAGCAAGGCGTTCTTTAAGATTCACTTACTGAACTCCTTATTCGCCTAATATCTATGATTTTGCATATAGAGAGATTATTCGAATAATTCAGGAACATGAAAGCAGATCTAAGAGCTTTAGGGATGCCGCCTTAGTATCAGGATTTGCATTTTCTACGCCTATACACGAAGGGCAACCACCAAGGCAGGGGCAGCTGGCGATCCTTTCAAAGGTAGAGCTAATAATCCCACTCATGTTCGAGCAAAGCGCCTCCGCGATTCCTGTTCCACCAGGATACATGTCATAAAAATAAATTACAGGGCTTTCAAAAAAAGGATCTCTTGCACGAGAAGAGACCCCGATATCGTGGACATCGCAAAGGATTCTGGCTGGAGCAAGTTGGCATATCAAATTAGCAATACCATACACTATGGAATTAGCCAGCTCTATCCCAAATTGGCTCAAGAATTTACCACTCTGACTATGAGGATCGATAACCATCATAAGAGAGCGAGTCTGCATTTCCTCTGGCTCCTGCCATATCTCCCCATATCCAATATTTTCATGGGTGTTGAAACGCAATTTCTTATACTTTTCAACCTGGCTTCGCACAAGAATATCTCCAATTATAAGCCGAAACTGGCCATACGATTCGGTGGAATCCTCAGTGAGCAGTTCGATATCACGCTTTACAATTGAATCAGTCCAGTAATCAGCGTCGCTTAGCTCTACAAGACAGATACGCTTCTCGAAATCAAGCGTTTTTACCTGGTACTGTGTACCCAAGTGAATATATATTGCTTTTTCAAAGAGCAGCTCTTTTGCACTTGGCCGGTCCATTTCTCCAATAACATCATGATGTCCATTGCTTATGTCGACTATAACGACATTTTCTGTCGTGGCAGAACGAAGCGATATTTTTTCTCCAGGATAACCTTCTGCAGACCAGAAGTATCTACCTTCAACATGCCGTATTATACCTTCTTCCTCCAAGTATTCGAGCGCTTCACTAGTGAGCTCGGTGGCTTTTAGATTCGAATTATCAGGAGAAAAAGCCTCTCCCCCCAAGAAAGGAAGTTCAAAGGCAGCACACTTGAGATGATCGGTAAATATATAGGGATTGTATGTATCGATGTGAGCTTGTTCTGCTCCTCTTGAAAGGAAATACTCGGGGTGAGATACGAAATACTGATCGAGAGGTGAAGAAGAAGCTACATAAACAGCAAGAGAGAAGCCTGAAGTTCGACCTGCTCTACCCGCCTGTTGCCAAAAGGAAGCGATGCTTCCAGGATATCCTGTTATTACAGCAGCATCAAGCCCACCTATATCAATACCAAGCTCTAAAGCGTTGGTCGAGACAACTCCATGAACAGTTCCATTTCTCAAGCCTCTTTCAATTTCCCTGCGTTCTGATGGAAGCAAACCCGAACGATATGGTTTTACCACAATGCCATAGTTGCGGTTATATGGATTTTCGAGTTTTTGATTTAGATAATGTGCAAGCAACTCTACTTGAAGCCGTGATCTGGAAAAGAGGATTGTCCGTACACCCTTTTGTAATAGCCATAGCATTACAGACTCAGCTTCGAGGGCATTCGAACGCCTTAAGCCCTGTACTTCGTCCACCAGAGGAGGATTTATGCAAACCAGGATTTTTTCTCCGCTTCCCGCTCCATTTTCTTCGATTATCTCAACCTTTCGCTCTATATAATGCTCTGCTAATTCCTGTGGATTTCCAATAGTCGCGGAAGAAAAGATGAAAGTCGGCGAAGATCCATAAAATTTGGCAATTCGGAGTAATCGTCTTATTACTGAAGCGACATGGCTTCCAAAGATACCTCTATAGGCATGAAGCTCATCCACGACGATGAACTTCAGATTCGAGAAGAATTTAGCCCATTTTGTGTGGTTAGGAAGTATGCCAGCATGGAGCATATCTGGGTTTGAAATGATTATGTGCCCATCTGTTCTTGCTTTTGAGCGAATATCCGATGGAGTATCTCCATCGTAAGTGTTAACAGGCAAACCGATACTTCCAGCAAGCATAACCTCATTGAGCCCGCTTTGCTGGTCTTGAGAGAGCGCCTTTGTGGGAAAAAGGTAGAGCGCTCTAGCATTCGGCATCTCAAGGAGAGTTTGAAGGATGGGCAGATTATAGCAGAGTGTCTTTCCAGAGGCTGTCGGTGTTACAACAATTATATCGTGTCCACTACGAACTAAATCATAAGACTTCCGTTGATGTGTGTAGAGAGCATCTATGCCTCTTCTATGGAGCGCTTCAACAAGTATTGGCGATAAATCCTCTGGAAATGGCATGCAATCGGCGCTTTTCGCTGGTATTCTGGATGACCAAGCAATTTCGCTCCTTTCTGCTAGCCACGATACGAATTCACTATAGATTGCATTTGCGGATTCAGAATTCATAAGTTATACTGTAGTCATCAAAATAAAAAAGGTAAATCGGCAACTGACAAGAAAGGAGCATATATGGCAGAAATTCTTTCTATCGTGCTAGGGGGCGGCAAGGGAACTCGTCTATTTCCCCTCACAAAGGAGAGAGCCAAGCCTGCCGTTCCGTTTGGGGGAAAATACCGAATTGTAGACATACCCCTCTCCAACTGCATCAACTCGGGCTTTAGGAAGATCTATATTCTCACTCAATTCAACTCGGCATCCCTTCACCTTCACATTTATCGTTCCTACAATTTTGACCGTTTCTCTAAGGGCTTTGTTGAGATTCTAGCCGCGGAACAGACTCATTCGCATTCTGGATGGTATGAAGGAACTGCGGATGCGGTCAGAAAGAATCTTATTCACTTCCGACCACACAATCCAACTCATTATCTGATTGTCTCAGGTGATCAGCTTTATCGTATGGATCTAGCTGAGATGTTCAAAGAACATATCGAATCTGGCAGTCGCCTTACGGTGGCAGGGACCCTGGTTGATCGAGAAACTGCCAGCTCTCTTGGAATTATTAAGATAACAGCAGATGGCAGTATCGATAGTTTTCTGGAAAAGCCCGGCCTTACTAAGGACATCCATGAATATGAGGTACCAAAAGAGCTAAAACCAGACGCAGCCAGTCCCAGCAAACCATATCTGGCAAGCATGGGTATATATATATTCGATGCGTCCCTAATAGAGGAAACCATGCAACTGGACGCGAATGATTTTGGCAAGGAGATTATTCCATTTGTGGTTTCAAAGGAAAAGGTCAATGCCTATGTCTTCGATGGTTACTGGGAGGATATCGGGACAGTTCGTAGCTTCTATGAAGCCAATATCGAGCTCACAGACATAAACCCGAAATTCAATTTTTATGACGAACAATCGCCAATATATACACATGCGCGCAACCTGCCGGCATCTAAACTCAACTATTGCACATTGAATCAAGCTCTGGCCAGCGATGGTTGCATAATAACTAATGCGTCGATTACTCGATCAATTGTAGGTATTCGCACTGTTATCGAATCAGGAGCTAGCCTTGATGGGGTTGTGTGTATGGGTTCAGACTACTACGAAAGTGCAGCAGAAAAAGATGATAATCGCAGAAAGAATATTCCCGATATTGGTATCGGAGGTGGCTCTATCATACGCCAAGCAATAATAGATAAGAATGCTCGTATTGGCTCGAACTGCCGCATTGGAATCGATACTCTTGCGCGCAAAGAAGGCGAATATAGCACCCATTATATAGTGGACGGAATTATCGTCATTCCAAAGAACCAGATAGTCCCTGATGGTACAGTAATTTAATTATTGTTAGCTCAATTATCGCTCATTCAACTAGCACTCTTTTTAGCCACAAAACTCATCGGCTCTGCAAGGCTAGGGTCATCTTTGAGATAGTGCTCTGCTATTTCCTGCCGAGTAAGGCCTTCTAGCTCATGGCTCATATAATGAATCCAAAGCTCATCCTCCTTGGATTTCACTTCAATCTTTCTACACCAATAATCTGGAAGGATAGGCAGGCTCTGAGGGACATAATCTTTTACCTTATAGTCGTGAACGGCTATCTTTACATCGCTTCTTGGCAAGCCTCGCTCCATTATAACTCGAGCTAGATAGTTTATGGTTCGACCCGAGTCGAAAACATCGTCGACAAGCAACACTTTATCGCCATGCCGCAAGAAATCGGGATTATAGGTCCATCCGTCGATCTTGATCGATTCTTGCTGATCAAAACCAGTATATGACCTTGCTACAACTGCAGCATAAAACACAGGACGCCCATCATCTTTTACAAACTTGAAATATTCGCTTATCACATTGCCCATGTAAGCTCCACCCCTAAGAGAAACATAGATTATGTCTGGTATAAAGCCATCTCTATAAATCCTATAGGCAAGCTTGATAGCATTATTTCGGACTGTATCGTAAGTTACG
>MWDY01000202.1 GCA_002070755.1 Spirochaetes bacterium ADurb.Bin110
CTAGCGGGAGAGGGGATTGAACCCACGACCCAGCGGATATGAGCCGCTTGCTCTGCCAACTGAGCTATCCCGCCATGCAGGTGGTTGTATATCTCAAAAATGCCCCTTGGTCAATACCTTGTAAGATTTTGAACTCTAGGGCTATAATTTGCAAGATCTTTGAAGTTGGGGTTTGAATGGCCGATTGGCGTGACCAAAAATATATAGAGGTGTTTGATGGGACACTGAATGGCCTACAACGTCGTCGTGCTGTTGATCCCGCCTTTTCGATTGAAGATGTAGAAAACCAACTTGTACACCTATATGTCCTAGATGGAAATGATTGGTTAGGCCGTGGTGCGCTTGGTGATATAATCTCAGAGGCCACAATCGCAGCTTATGAGCTGTTCATCGAAGAATGGAAAATTGAAAAAGGGGGAAAGAATGGCTGTTGAGATTAGAAAAGTCGAAAGCCAGAGAGATTTGAAGCGATTTATAGATTTTCCTGTGCACCTTTATTGGGATAAACCAAACTATGTGCCAGCTCCCCGCTTTGATGAGATGCGGACCCTCAGTAAAGATAAGAATGCAGCTTTCGAATTCTGTGAGGCTGAATATTGGACCGCATGGAAGGACGATAAAATCGTTGGTCGTATTGCCGGCATAATCAATCACCGCTTTATAGAAAAATGGGGAAGGGAATGGGGTCGTTTTGGTTGGATCGATTTCATCGACGATACTGATGTATCTGCTTCGCTTCTTAAAACTGTTGAGAAATGGGCAGCTTCGAAGGGGATGAAGGCACTGCACGGACCTTTGGGCTTTACTGATCTAGATCGGGAAGGCATGCTTGTAGAGGGCTTTGATGAGTGCGCAACCTTAGCTACGATCTATAATTATCCATATTATCCTCAGCATTTGGAAATGCTTGGTTACCGAAAGGACGTAGACTGGCTTCAATTCCAAATCTTCGCCCCTAAGGAGATTCCAGAAAAAGTCCTACATGTGGCCGATCTGCTTGCAAAACGCTCTGGTGTTCATCTTTTTGAATGGAAAAATAAGCGCGTCATTGTCGAAAAATTTGGCAAGGAGATCTTTGCATTGATAGATGAGGCATATGGGGATCTCTATGGCACAACGCCTTTGAGTGAGCGGCAGGTAGAGGACTATATCAAGCAGTATCTTGGCTTTGTGGATCCGCGCTTTACCAAGATTCTCGTAGACAAGGAGGAGCGCCTAATAGGATTCGGCATTGCTATGCCCAGTCTTTCGGAAGCTTTCTATAAATCGAGAGGCAGGCTCTTTCCAACAGGTTGGTATCATGTCTTAAAGGCGCTGCGCAATCCAAAGGTGCTTGATCTATATCTTGTAGCGGTTCGTCCAGAATACCAGTCGCGGGGAGTGCTTGCCCTAGTTATGAACGAGCTTCATCGCAGTGCCAAGGAAGCAGGTGTTGAATATGCGGAGACCAATCTCGAGCTCGAGGATAATATAAAAGTACAGAGCATTTGGAAGGATTATCCCAAGCGCCAGCATAAGCGCAGTCGGGCCTATTTGAAGGAGATTTGATTAGCGCGCTATCGGAGTGCCTATTTCAGGCTCACGGAGATATATGGGTCCTGCGGTATCGCTAGCGCCGCCTTTTTCTATATATGTATTAATACCAAGGAAAGAGAGAGATTCCATTTCTTTTTCCGGATCTGGCTTATGTAATATCCACCCTTCTCTTTCTAGGCAGATAGTCTCAGCCAGCTCAGCATCGGGACCTACAAAATGAACCTTATCTTCGCCATGAATCTTTTGGATGAGCTGCGTGAGCTCGATATCCATCCAATTGCCTATTCTTTGGCCGCGGTGGTAGCTAGCACAGTAGACTCTATGCTTTCGTGCATCAATGACTGGCACGACAATGCCTTCGAGTTCTTTCCAAGCCCATCCATATATATCCAGCGTAGGGACAAGTACTATAGGAATTCCGAGCCCTAGAGATAGTCCTTTTGCCGTTGCGATTCCTATCCGCAGACCTGTAAATGAGCCTGGACCTCCTGCAACTGCGAGTAACTCCACATTTTTTATCGTAATTCCAGCTTCTTGAAGTGCTTGTTCCACTGCAGGAAGAATGGCTTCAGCATGAGTGACAGGCGGTGTAAGCACAGACATAGCAAGCAGCTTTTTATTTGAAACACCAACCCTAAGTGTCGGAATGCTCGTATCAATCGATAGGACGGTCATTATAAAACCTCTTTGACATGCACGAAGCATGTTCCGAATCTATAAAGCGCGAAATCACGAAACGGCGCCAATCGATATTCTCGATCCAATTACCTTCGATCATTATAATTCTGCTGCCACCTTCTTCGACAACCATGGTGATATATTGGGTTTCCTTTGGCAATATTTTTGCGACCCTCTCGCTCCATTCTATGAGGCTTAGCGAGCCTGGTAAACCAAGAAGCTCTTCGCCTCCAGTCTGCACGAATTCATCCTCGTCCAAGAGGCGATATGCATCGATGTGAACAAGATGAAGGCGGCCTTGATATTCAGCTATTATTGTGTATGTAGGCGAGATTATAGGCTCTGTTATTCCTAAACCTTGAGCAACTCCTTTAGCGAGCGTGGTCTTCCCAGCGCCAAGATCGCCGCGTAATGCAATGACAGACCCACTAGGCGCTGCACGCCCTATTGCTCTGCCTATTG
>MWDY01000203.1 GCA_002070755.1 Spirochaetes bacterium ADurb.Bin110
TTTTCGGAAGAAAGTCTATGGCTCGCAGTTCTTGGATTGAGGCCGCAGTATCTGCTTCTGTTTATCTTGCCGAAAAAAGGCGCGGAGCGATAATCGTCATGGCCAGAAAAGTAGGTCTAGCCTCTTACATCGAAAAAGGTATTCCACTCGACGCAATCATCTCAACCAGCTTGCTCATATCCGTGTTTGAACATGACAACCCATTGCATGATGGCGCTGCAATCATCTCGCAGGGCAGGCTGGCGGCAGCGGGCTGTTTTCTTCCTCTTTCCGATCAGCAAGAAATTCGCAAGACTTTTGGCTCAAGGCATAGAGCCGCGCTTGGCATTGCCGAAGAATCCGATGCGGTTGTGCTTGTAGTCTCTGAAGAAACTGGAACTCTCTCTCTCACTTATGACTCAAAACTTTATTATGATCTTTCCTCCGAGGAAGTTTTGGAACGCCTTCATATTCTCTTCTCAGAGCGAAATCTGAGAAAAGAAGGAAATGAGGTCGCCAATGAGCCTTGATTCCAAGATTTCAAAATTGCTGGAGAATTGGCCCGCCAAGGTCATCTCTCTTGTCATGGCAATTTTTATTATGTTTCTTTACAACCTCACCCGGCTCGAGCAGCGTGTCATAATAGTGCCGCTAAATATCTCGGAAGGGCACAGCTATGTGCCTGCTACAGAATATCCAAAGACTATCCGCGTGATAATTCGAGGTGAGCGTGATCAAATCTATAGAGTAAGGGAGTCGGATATAATAGCGAGTCTCGATCTCGCACGCTACAGCTCTGAAGGTGTATTCAGAGTTCCAGTGAAGCTCGAAAGACGAGGTGATGCCTTGAATATCGATCCTCTAGAGCTAAAGGCAGATCCCTCAGAAATCCTCATCAGTTTTGAGCGCTTGGCTGCAAAGCGTGTGGCTATAACTCCGACCTTCAAAGGTTTTCTAGAACAGGGTTATGTTTTGATTTCCTATGAAATCTCGCCATCTGAGATATCTATAGAAGGTCCAACAAGTCTGGTGAGCAGTATCAAGGATATTTCTACCGATATAATAGAGCTTAGCGGCAAGACTAGCGATTTTTCTCTGAGCGTGCCCCTTGTCAAGCCTTCGGATCTTATAAGGCTTGTCGATGCAAACACCGTAAAGTTCTCAGCGAAGATTCAGATTCAGGAAAAGCGACTTACATTGACGAATGTGCCTATATACATTAGTGACCTTGATCCATCGCTTACGATTTCAGATCCGCTCCCTTTTGGAAAGATAACCCTTGTACCACAGCCTGGACAGGATGAGACTTCGGCAAGCAATGCCAGCCTTCATGCTGATTTTAAGGGCATAGTAAAACCTGGTCTCTATTCTATACCGCTTACGGTAAATGCCCCAGAAGGTTTCGAAGTCGAAGCATACGAACCTCTTGCGCTCAATGTCCGTCTGCATAGCGCGCCCGTTCTTCCCGCTTTTCATTGAAATTCTAAGGAGCCGATCCATGATTTCAGGAATTGGTATCGATATTATCCATGTCGATCGCATTCGTCGATGGATGGATGAACCAGGAATTCTACAGCGCTTCTTCAATCCAGCCGAGATCGAAACCGCGAGCCTTCGCAAAAAAGGCATGGCTCTTTCTCTAGCTGCTCGCTTCGCCGCAAAAGAAGCCTTTGGTAAGGCACTCGGTTCTGGCCTTGCCAACTTTGCCCTAAAGGAAGTTGCAGTCGTAAACGATAGCCTGGGTCGCCCTATAATGCGCCTAGAAGGTAACGCGCGCCGCGAGTTTGAGAGGCATGGTGGAGGAAAGATCCATATCTCGATGACTCACGAAGGAGACAATGCTGTTGCCATCGTAGTCCTAGAAAAGGAAAACTAGCAGATGCCAGAGCATATTACAACGCATGAAGATCCCGCCTACACATCAAAACCCCCATTGCGCGCTATCAAACTCATCCTTGCTTACGATGGCAGTGATTTTTCCGGTTGGCAAAAGCAGAAAAATGGCCGCTCGATTCAAGAGGAACTCGAAAAAGCACTTTCGATGATGCATAAACACGAAGTGCGAGTCATAGGATCCGCCCGCACTGATGCAGGTGTTCATGCTATGGGGCAAGTTGCGGGCTTCTATACGGATATCGCTTCGATTCCAGCCGATCGTTTTGTATTAGCCTTGAATAAGCTCTTGCCGCGCGATGTGCGCGTGCTTTCTTCTGAAGAGGTTAAGCCTGACTTCCATGCCAGATTCGATGCTTCCTTGAGGAAATATCGATATTTTCTGATCTGTGGAGGGACGCCTGATCCATTTATTCTTCGCTATGCGCATTTTATCCCTTATTATCCTGACCTTTCTATATTGAATGCGATGGCTTTTGTGGCATTGGGGGAGCACGATTTTTCGACTTTTGCCTCTGCACAGGATAAAAGCGAATCAAGGTTTCGCTTCATAAGCGAGTCAGTGTTTTTCTTGGAGAGAAACTTGCTCGTCTACCAGATAGCAGGTAATGCTTTTCTATGGCACCAGGTGCGCTCTCTTGTGGGGACCTATCTAGAACTCGAAAAGAAGGCAAAGGATCCCGGCGAAGCAGCAGTCTTGATGCGCGAAGTCGTTGAATCCAAAGATCGAAGCAGAGCAGGGCCTACGGCTCCAGCCTGCGGGCTTTTCCTTTGGAATATCGAATACGGAGATAGAGTTCATGGCCATCCCCGAAAGCAGTGCAATAAAAAAGAAAGTCGCCTGGCAGACCCCATTTCTCCAGTTTGGGAAGGGATAGCCAATCCGTCGATGCCCATGAGAGCCGATAGGTATCTCTCAGATATAATTAAGCTCATGACGCGTTCTCAACTCAAGGCTCGCAATGCTCACCTCTTTTGCAACGGAGTAGAAGTCAAATTTTCTCATAAACTTAAAAGCAAGGATCGTTTGCGCCTCGAATGGAAAGAAGCCCCTTCCGAGCAAATAGAGCCTGAGGCTATACCATTAGAGATTCTTTACCAGGATACAGATGTCTATGTAATCGATAAACCGCAGGGAATGGTTACCCATCCTGCGGCAGGCAATTGGCATGGCACTCTCGCGAATGCGGTGCTATGGCTGGACAACGAAGCTCGCCAAAATATTCAAATTCAAGATTCTTCCTTGATTTCTTCTCCTGCTCGCGCTGGAATTGTACATCGTCTTGATAAGGACACTTCTGGTGTAATCATCATAGCCCGAACAGCTGCTGCCCAGGAATTCTTATCAAGTCAGTTTAGGGAACACAAAGCTAAAAAAGAATACTTTGCAATAGTGAGCGGTGTACCGCCTGAGTCAAAAGGGAGAATCGATACGTGGATAGCGCGCAGTCCTAGAGATCGCAAAAAGTTTTCAGTGAGCGAGCCTGGCCGCGGCAAGCATGCACTTACTCTATATAGAGTTTGCAGAACATGGGAGGTAAATTCCTGCATCGGTGATCGATCGCTCGATACTGCCTCGAAAGGGGCAAAGTCTTTTATGTATTCGCTGCTTGCTCTCTATCCCAGAACAGGGCGAACTCACCAACTCCGGGTACACTGCGCTAATATTGGTTGTCCAATTCTAGGAGATCCTATCTATGGTAAGAAGGATGGAGTCTTTCCAGAAGCTACTCTTATGCTCCATGCTCATCGGCTCAAAATTGGTCTGCCTTCTCGATCAGAACCCTCGGTCTTTTCGTCTCCTTTTCCTACTAGATTCAGAGATACCATTTCTTACCTGGACAAGCATGGCCATAATATAAAAGCCACAGATTAGGATTCCAAGGTTATATTTGAACATTTCTTAAAATCGAAAAGACCATATAAAGACCTTGGCTTATAGGATTATAAAAAAACCGGCACAAGGTTATGCTTGCACCGGTTCTATTCATCACAACACAGCCCCCATATGGCTTTGTGACCCTGGATGGCATTGTGATTTTTGCAAAAGACTCACGCTAGCGGCTTTTAGGCGCGAGTCTTTATTGTCTTAGTATCTGCGGCCTCGGTAACCGCCGGTATCTTCCCTTTCGTAGCGTGGCTTCTCCT
>MWDY01000204.1 GCA_002070755.1 Spirochaetes bacterium ADurb.Bin110
AGTGATCATCGACGAGTTTGCCGACTTGATGCAGACAACAGGCAAAGAGCTCGAAGCCACGCTTGCCCGTCTTGCGGCTATGTCCCGCGCGGTTGGCATACACCTTGTGTTAGCTACCCAACGACCCAGCATTGATGTCATAACCGGGCTCATAAAAGCCAATATCCCATCACGAATCGCCTTTATGGTCGCGAGCAAATTCGATAGCCGCACAATTATCGATATGGTAGGAGCCGAAAAACTCCTTGGTAGGGGCGACATGCTCTTCTCCGGTGCTCAGGATCCCTTCCCTGTCCGTATGCAAGGAGCCTTCGTTTCGGAAGAAGAAGTCGAGCGAGTTGTCGCACATGTCAAGACTCTTGGAGAGCCCGAGTATATCGATGAAGAAATTTTTGTAGATGAAGAGGAATCCGAAGAACCCACGCTATTCGACGAAGATGGTTCCGATCCACTTTTCGAAAAAGCCCTCGAAATCGTTCTTCAGCAAGGCAAGGCTTCGGTGAGCTATATTCAAAGGCGGCTAAAGATCGGCTTCAATCGTGCGGCTCGCCTCGTCGAAATGATGGAAGATAAGGGCATCGTAGGCCCAGCACAGGGTTCCAAACCTCGCGATGTGCTTAGAAACCCCGAAGTGTTCGATAGTCATGGTATGAACTCAAGCTTTAATTTAAACAGCAAGCCGCCTATTGGACCAAGCCTTGATACAGGCTCGCGGCGACCAATTGCACAAGGACAAATAGGACAGGATGATCAGGATAAAGGCAGACTTTCTCAATGATTTTCATCAATGAGGGATAAAAGTTTAGAAGTAGGCTGGGATGGCGGCGATAGACTTATTAAAGCACATCATATTCCTCTAATCGCATGGCGTAGCACGTACACGTATCGTGTCCAATATTCTGCCTTGCGTTATGTTGACTTTGACTAAATCGAAATGTATCTTTAAAAATAATTCAATATGAAACCCAAAATACTCATTGTCGATGATGAAGAAGGAATGAGAGTATCTCTTTCTGAGCTGCTCCAAAGCGATGGATATCTTACTGTTCCTGCGGATAGTGCAGATAATGCTTTGAGTTGCCTACATAATGAGAATCCAGATTTCGCAATTGTAGATGTTCGCATGCCTAAGCGTGGTGGTTTGGATCTTCTTCGTGACTTACGATCGGCTTCTCCTAATCTCAAAATTTTTATGATGACTGCTTATCCTTCAGTGGAGACTGCCGTTCTTGCGATGAAATGTGGTGCTGTAGATTTTTTTACCAAACCGCTCGATTTTGCTCGACTTCGTGAAGAACTTTATCAATATAGCAAAATGATTTTAGATACTCCTAATCATAATATCCGTCAAATGCCTCCAGATATGCTATATGGGGGAAGTTTGGCTATACTGAAGCTAAAGGAAACAATAGAGCGTATAGCGCCAACCGATGCACCTGTGATAATTACTGGTGAGAGTGGTACAGGGAAAGAGCTCGTCGCTGAAGCTATCCATTGTCGATCTTTGCGTTCACAATTTCCTTTTAAAAAGATAAATTGTGCCGCTATCCCTGATTCGCTTCTTGAAAGTGAACTATTTGGATATGAGAAAGGAGCGTTCACAGGTGCACAATCAAGAAAAGTAGGTCTTTTTGAGAGCGCAAATATGGGAACTGTTTTTTTGGATGAGATAGGAGATATGGATATTAGATTGCAATCCAAGCTCCTTCGTATTCTTCAAGGGGGAGATTTTAGGAGAGTTGGTGGCACAGAAGATCTCCATGTGAACATTCGAATAATCTCGGCAACCAATCAGAATCTGCCTGATCTAATACATAAAGGGCAATTCAGAGAAGATCTCTTTTACCGACTATCAGTCATCAGCGTAAATACTCCGCCTCTGCGAGAGCATATTGAAGATATTCCTCTCTTAGTAAAAAAATTTGTAGCTGATTTCTGTAGAGCCTATAACAAAAAGGAGCCAATTGTCGATGAGCAATTTCTTGATATTTTAAGAGCTCAAACGTGGCCAGGAAATGTTCGAGAACTTAAAAACTGCATAGAGCGTGCTATTATTTTTTGCGATGGTCAAAGACTAGGGCCTGAGCATTTACCCGAACAATACAAAACACATCTTTGCAAAAATGATATATCTCCCGAGCATGAGAAAAGTAGCATTAATGAAGCATACCAGGATCTGCAACGCAAAATGATCATGGATGCATTGTCTAAGACAAATGGAAACAAAACACAAGCAGCAAAATTGCTTAAAATTCCGCGCAGGACTCTCTATAATAAGCTTAATAAAATAGGCTTTGTAAATGACGAAAGGTATTGAATTAAGGAATATCACTGCATTCTGTAAAGAGAGAGTACCCCTCAATAGCTTAAGCTTGAAAGTAGATCAAGGTACGGTGCATGCAATAATTGGAGAGCGTCGTTCAGGAAAATCAAGTATTGCTTCCTTGCTTGATGGCAACATGAGGCTCATGAATGGCGAAATAATAATCGATAGAAAAAGTCTTATGAAAATCAGTCCACAGATCATGATGCATGAAAAAGTGGGCGTCTTTCATCAGACTCCTAGAATTATTCCTACATTAACACCATGGGAGAATGTTGCATCAGGGCATATGAGTATTGGTATCTCAACTCATAGAATGCGCAACGAGATTGAGGAGAAGATTCTTAGCATATGTGAGAAATGGAACCTCCATCCTGATCTTAGGTTGCCGGTATATAAGCTCAACAGAATTGAATCAACAGTTATAGAGCTTGCACGTGCTCTTATATTTTCGCCTATAGTTCTAATGATTGATGAACCATTAGCAAGATTCACTTCTGATGAAGTACAGGTACTGTATTCAATAATTACCCAAATGAAGGGCTCAAAATGTTCCATATTATATGTTGCCTCTACTGTTGATGAGGTGCTTCACATAGCAGATGAGTTGTCAATAATCAAATCTGGAAAGATATTAGAAACACAACCCACAAGAAGTCTAGATCGAGAGGATATGGTCGATTTAGCATATTCGTTTAGTGAATCCAGAGAGGAGCTTGTTAGCAAGAATATCCGACTACTTAAATATAAGAAATACAATGAGGAGATTATCTCAAATCTTCCATTAGGAATGATTTTCTTTGATGGTGAAGGGAATATCTATTTATCAAATCAGGCTGCTTTAGAGATTCTATCTATAAACCATCTTATCGGCTCAATTACATCAGATGACTACAAAGCAACTTTTGAAGAGCATATCACGATGAGCGGTCTGCAAAACTCACTAGGTGAAGACATCTTAATTGAGATAATACAAGCGATGAAATCTGGAAAGCAGGGAATATGGAAACAATGGCCCACAACAAATGGAAAGTTTATTAATATTATGCTATATCCATTTCATGATAATCTTAAGCAACTCGCTGGTACAATCCTCGTTCTCCAAGATGTAACAGAAGAAAAACTCACACGCGAGTATTTGACTAGGACAGACCGAGCTTCTTCAATAGCACAATTAGCAGCTGGGATTGTTCACGAGGTCAATAATCCTCTTGGGATTATTTCAAATTATGTCGAGCTTCTACTAATGAGGGCAAAAGATAATTATTCTAGAGAACGTTTAGAAGTAATAAAAAAGGAGATCCAGAGAATAAGCAGCAGTATGCTGAGCTTGCTTTCGTTTTCTAGCATAGATTCTTCCACGCTAATGACTTTTGATATGAATCAGGTAGTCTCGGAAACATTCTCCTTACTTGAATATGAGGCTAGGCGTCTCAAAATAGCTCTCAAGATAAATTTGCCTGGCGAACAAACCTTGGTCAAAATGGATCAATCACGGATTAAGCAAGTGCTAATAAATTTGATCTTAAATGCACTCGATGCTTGTAACGAAGGTGGTGAGATAATTGTGAGCCTATACAAGAAGGCGAATAATACTGTGCTCCTGCAGATTAGAGACAATGGGAAAGGTATTCCTAAGGAACGTATTTCAAGCCTATTTACTCCATTCTTAAGCGAAAAGAATAGCAAGGCCCATGCTGGATTAGGATTATTTATATGTAAGCAGATTACTGAAGCACATGGCGGTCGAATCTGGTGCGAAAGTCAACCAGGCTGTACCACCTTTTTTATAGAGCTACCCTGCGAAGGACCAATATCTCCTATCAAAATATAGATTTATTTATTAACAATGATGTTGGGTAAATAATTCCTCATTCTGATGGTGTATAATCAGATTTGTAATTGTAGCTGTGCCATTAAAAGCACATTAGCTAGCATATGATGTGCTAATTGTTGAACAATGAATCATAATCAAGGTTTTTATTTTGTATATTTCTGATACTAAGATAAGGATGATTATCTTAATTTATTAAAATAAAAAGAATTAATTTTAAATTGAAATATAAAGAATCGATGACAATTGGCATCAAATTTGCTATAAAGCTTACTATCTGCTATTTTGTAGGAGGTTTTTATATGAAGAGAATTTTGATTGTTGTTCTAAGTCTGGCTGTTTTATTAGGAGGCGCATTTGCTCAAGCTAAAAAAAGCGTTGCAGTATGTCTTCCTGGTTCAGTAGAGTTTTTTGCTGTTGAGCGTAAAGGAATGGACCAAGCTGCTGCTAAGTATAACATTGCTCTTACATACGCTGATGCTGAATGGGATGCTGGAAAGCAACTCAATCAAGTGGAAAATTTTGTATCAAAAAAGGTTGATGCTATTATGCTATGTTCCTGCGATCCCCAGGCGCTTTTACCTGCTGTGAAAATGTGCAATGATGCCAATATTCCCTTGATCACTTTTACTAATACAATAGGGCCAGATCCGACGGGACAATATCCTGGGGTCGTTACTTTTATTGGTATAAATGACAAGACTTACGGGATAATGATGGGTCAAATGGCGGCTAAGTTACTTGGTGATCGACCTGCAAATATCGTTCTTATTGAAGGTGAGCCTGGAACGAGCGCCCAACGCCTTCGAAGTGATGGTTTCAAAGCAGAATTAGCCAAGTATCCCAAATACAAAATCGTTTATAGTCAGGCAATTCCAGGTTGGACTAGAGAAGGTGCACTAGCTGCAATGGAAGCTTTTCTTCAGACAAAACAACCTTTTGATTTGGTGTCTGCGGAATGGACAGATGGAGCAATAGCTGCCGCCAAAGCGATTAGAGAGGCCGGATTAAAAGGCAAATACGTCACTGCGCTAGAATATTCTAAAGCACTACAAGCTGAGATTAAGGCAGGAAATGTTCAAATGACCGCGTTTGCTTCTATCATTAATATTGGCTATACTGCTGTTGAGACCACAGCGAATTATCTAGCTGGCAAAAAGGTACCAACATTTGTTGAAATAGTTCCAGTCTTTGTTGATAAGTCAAATGTCGATCAATATGTGCCTGAAATGTAACTTATTTTAGCGATATTAATAGCGAGGACCTTTTTAAGATTCTCGCTATTAATCATCTTGACCACATAATATAAGATAGGGGTTGATTAGTTGCTGAATAGAAATAATAGGATAGCAGTCCAGCTTATGATTGGACCACAACAACTAAATGAATTAGGTAAAGAGCTCATATTAAGAAAGCTTGATTATGTCCTCGATGCCCTTTGCCCTAATGATCTTATGCTTTCTATTAGTGCCGAATTCACAAAACTTGCTAATCAGGTTGTTGAAAAATGTGAGAAGAAGGGAACTTCTGTTTATAAATGGACTATGGTCTTTGCGGATAGACCAGCTAGTCTTAGCCATGTACCTCTTGTAAAAGATTCCAAAGGCAATGATGGTTATGGCAGTCTTGGGGTTTGGAAAAGAATAGGGAGAGGTGATGAGAAGTTTCTTTTCCATTGTCCTACATCGCTTGGACAAGATGAGCAAGGAATACAATGGGCAATTGATTCAGCTATCAACATTGGAGCGCATGGGATTTTTTTAGATAGAATTAGGTTTCCATCGCCTGCAAATGGATTGGAATTTTTAGGTGCCTGCGCTTGTCCTCTCTGCAGAAAAGCTTATAAAAATTCTGCTAATAAGGATTGGGTTGATCTTTCCTCGCTGCTTATTAATTGTGCAAAGCTAGGTTCTGATGGCGTTGCGGTGTATATGGAACAAGCTAAGCCTATGCTTGCGTTTCGTAGTCAGGCTATAGAATCACTTGTTGCAAAATATGCTCATGCTGCGCATGAGAACCGACTACGCGTAGGTTTGGATCTTTTTGCTCCCTCAATTGCCTTCTTAGTTGGGCAAGATTACCATATTCTTTCAAAATATGCTGATTTTATAAAACCCATGCTCTATTGCAAAACTTATGCTCCAGCAGGCTTGCCTCTTGAAATTGGCCTTTTTGCCAAAGGTCTTGAACAAGCTGGTGTAGAAAAGAGAATGGTATATTCATTTGTGTCAGAATTCTTCAGTATTGAGACGAATATATTAGATGACATTATGGAGAAAAAGGGCATTCCGTCCTCATTTGCAAGACGAGAAATACATAAATGCATGCAAGAAATAGATCGAGATATGCAAGCTATGCCTTATGTTTATGCTGGAATTGAGTTAGTTAACCATCCGTCTTATGACACTATGATAGATAATGCTACGAGAGATTCTTATTTAGAAAGCTTGATCGATTATGATATAGCGGTCTGCTGGAACATCTTATATGTTCCTGAAAGGCATATTGAGGCTATCTCTGCAAGATGGAAACATGTAAATGGATAATCTGACTTGTGACCAGAATAGAATTATTTTATCCATGAAAGGTATTTCAAAGAGCTTTTTAGGTGTAAAAGTTCTCGATAATGTAGACTTCTCGCTAAGAAAAGGCGAAGTCATAGCCCTTCTCGGAGCCAATGGTGCGGGAAAATCGACATTAATGAAAATTCTATGCGGTATCTACAAGGCAGACAGGGGGCAAATCTATTTGAATGGCAATCCCGTCAAATTTAACGCACCTATAGATGCTTTTAGAGCCGGCATAAGTATTGTTCATCAAGAATCAAGTCTTATTCCAACATTGACTGTTATGGAAGCTATTTTCCTTGGTCAGGAATGTGTCAGACATGCTGGAATATTGAATGACAAGTCTATGCTTTCTCAGTACAGAGACCTGAGTGAACATCTTGGCTTGGATGTTTCCCCAAAGACGAAAATAAGAGATCTAAACCCTGCACAAAGGAAAATAGCCGAAATTATAAAAGCAGTTTCGAGAAAGAGTACTATCTTAATTATGGATGAACCTACAGAATCGCTTAGCAAAGAAGAAACCTCACGGCTATTCAATATAATAAATGATCTTAAGCAGCAAGGAATGAGCATAGTCTTTATAACCCACTTCCTAGATGAGGTAAAAAATATTGCAGATAGTGCAACTGTAATTCGAGACGGACAAATAGTAGCGGAAGGCCTATCGCCTCAGGTTCCTATAAAGAATCTTGTGTCACTTATGCTGGGAAGAGAAATCGTTGAGTTGCAATCCTACAATAAGTTGCAAATTGGATCTACAATCCTTGAAGCAAATAATTTAGGGCGCAAAAAAGAGTTCACAAATATTTCCTTCGAGGCGCATGCGGGAGAAGTGATTGGAATTATTGGAGTTGTAGGATCAGGAAAGAGTGAACTGGCAAGAACTTTATTTGGAGCTTCTACTCAACATAAAGGCACAATAAAAATAAATGGCAAAGCCATACAACTCCATACGCCGCATGATGCACTAAAGCATGGTATTGGAATGGTGCCAGAAGACAGAAAGACCCAAGGACTGATACTTAATCATAGTATCATAAGCAATATAACTATCTCATCATTAAACACAATTGTTCGTTGGGGGATTATCCTTAGCAAGATTGAAAAATCAAAAGCAGAAAAAGTTTCTCTTCAGCTCTCAATCAAATATGTCAATCTAAAACAGAAGATAAAATATCTAAGTGGAGGGAACCAACAAAAGTGTATATTAGCAAGATGGATACTTTCTTCTCCACAGATACTAATTCTTGATGAGCCCACTCATGGAATAGATGTAGCAACAAAGGAACAAATCTATCGTCTAATTCGTGATCTCGCAGCAAATGGGAAATCAATACTCTATTTTTCTGATGATCCGAAAGAGGTTCTCACCTTATCTGATCGGATATTAGTAATGCAAAAAGGAAAAATTAAACGATCATTTTCAGAGCTTCCTTCTGAAGATATACTATTGAAAGAAATGATTGAGGTCAATAATGAACAACAGTAATGAGATTGATAGGACAAAAGGCTCGATTCCCAATGATTCTCAATCTACTACAAAAGAAAAAGCAATATCCTTTGATATAAAGGATATTTTGAGACGTTATGGATTACTTCTAAGTTTTTTTGTCCTTTCACTAGGCATTTCACTTGTAACGCAGAATTTTCTTTCAGCTACTAATCTATTAAATATCCTTAGGCAAAGCGCAATTGTAGGTATAATGGCAATAGGTACCACATTTGTCATTATCGGTGGCGGATTTGATATTTCTGTAGGTTCGACACTGGCACTATCGGCAGCTCTTGCCTTAGGCCTTCAAGGATCAATGCATTGGGCACTTGCGGCATTGATAGCTATTCTTGTTGGCCTCTTGATAGGATTCATAAATGGTTTTTTAGCAGCTAAGATACATATCGTACCGATGATAGCTACGCTTGGGACGTCTACAATTATTAGAGGTCTAGTTTATCTTTATACTGGTGGTTATCCTATCAACGGTCAGCAAATAGAATTCGAAATAATAGGCTCTGGCTATCTTTGGGGCATCCCTATACCAGTAATAATAATGGTCTTGTTAGCTTCATTATTTCAGTTCATTCTTTCTAAGACACAACTAGGAAGATATTGCTGTGCAGTAGGAGGGAACAAAGAAGCAAGTAAATTAGCAGGAGTTGCGGTTGACTATTACCATATTATGACATTCGTAATCGGGGGGCTTATGGCAGCCATTTCGGGAGTCGTATATGCCTCAAGATTATCCTCAGCCACTCCTCTTGCTGGGCAAAATTATGATATGGATGCTATAGCTGCAGTAGTAATAGGCGGTACTTCAGTATCTGGAGGCGAAGGGACAGTACTTGGTTCAATAATCGGGGTATTACTTCTCACTGTTATTACTAATGCCTTTAATCTCCTTGGAGTGCCTGTCTTCATTCAGTATGTTATCAAAGGTTTGATAATTCTTGTGGTAGTAGGCATAGATTCATACACGAGCAAGAGGGAATAAAGAATCGATCACGATGCTACTATCGAATTTTGTGCATCAATTTTCTTATATGAGAAATATTTCTATAGTAGAAATAAAAATTGAAAAATGTTTCTATCATGGCAATAAATTAAGCAAAATATTGTTGATGCAGAAATAATTTGCTATTATCCTGACTTTGACAGTTTGCGCTCTAAAAACACGTTATAATCTCTTATTCTATAATGACTAGTGAGCATATCTTCTTGATATAGATTGTAGTACATCTCCTAGGTTCTTTGCTTAGTATGGGCAAGTAGATGCCTAATCTCCTGAGCGGTGAGCGACTGGCGAGAAAAATCAATCCCAAGATCCTTTCCAATCGCCTCAAGGACTGCGTCATAGTAGTCAAACACATAGAGCTTCTCATCGATCCTTGTGCCACAGGCACTAGCTAAGGACTCCTGAATCGCAGCTGAGGAATACTTCCACCCAAGGCGATACTCGAGGAGGCGCATGAGGAGTAAGGTGACAAAACAAATGAGGAAATGTGCACGGATATGGTTTTCGGTAGAGAGAAAGACAGGCCGAGCCTTAAGTTCACTCTTTGTAACCTTGAAGGTCTCCTCAATACGCCAT
>MWDY01000205.1 GCA_002070755.1 Spirochaetes bacterium ADurb.Bin110
TCTTCGCGGATCATTTCCCTTTCTATACGAGGGGATTTCTTCGCAATTCCAGAAGAAGCCTTCGATGAAATCCAAAATGAGCTATGCGGAGTGACTATCGGAGAATTCGCTGACTGCTTCGATAGACTCTCTAAAGAGAAAGCTCTAGAATTCGAAGGTATTAACAGCAAAGGACTTATAGAACTCATTGAGAAGGAACTCAGCCATGGCTCATGATTTTAGGCTTCTCGAGACAGGCTTCCATCCCGCAGTCTTCAATATGGGGCTCGACGAAGCAATTCTCGATTCGGTGTCGCAGGGTCTTTGTCTTCCAACTCTGCGCTTCTATGGCTGGGATCCTCCGGCCGTATCCCTAGGATATTTTCAGGGCTTACAAGAAGAAATAGATATCGAAGCATGTAGAGCTTTCGGCATCGATGCTGTTCGACGCATCACGGGAGGAGGTGCCGTATTTCATCATCATGAAGTGACATATAGTATTGTAATACCTCTAGAACATCCTCTAGCTCGAGCCAGCATAATCGATTCATATAGGCTATTGTTGGCTGGTATTATCGAAGGTCTTGCTGAACTCGGCATTCAAGCTGAATTCGCTCCTATCAACGATATAGTAAGTGCAGGGAAAAAGATCTCCGGAAATGCCCAAACTAGAAAAAATGGTTGCATTCTCCAACATGGCACTATCATTGTTGAGGTAGATGTCGATCTTATGTTCTCGATCTTGAGAGTCCCTCAGGAAAAGACCAAAGGCAAGCTCATCGAAGATATAAAATCGCGCGTTACTAGCATACGGCGCTGCCTCTCTGTGCCAGATTCTATGAGCTTTGAAGAGCTTTTTTCGACTACTATAGCAGCGCTCGAAAAAGGGTTTGCACGAGCGCTCAACCTTAGCTACGAGCGATCCGAACCGACAGATCTCGAGCTCCAAAATGCCGAGAGGCTTGCCCGGGAAAAATTCTCCAATTATCAGTGGACAGCCCTGCGATAGCCTAAATGCGCCTCTCTCTTTTTATTTGACCTTGCACCCTTGCTTTGGTTGATTTTTCGATATAATAGCTAAAGTGAACATGGAGACTGTGATGAAAAAAGAAACCAAGCCCAAGTATGTCATTGGCATAGACTATGGAACAGATTCGTGTAGAGCGGTGATCATAGATACTGCGAATGGCTACGAAATAAGCAGTGCAACCGCTGCATACCCTAGATGGTCACAGGGACTCTATTGCGATCCAAGAATAAACCAATTCAGGCAACATCCTCTGGATTATATCGAATCACTTGAAGTCGTCATGCAACAGATACACGAAAAAACTGGACAAGATGCACTGCCCTTTGTGGAAGGCATTGCCATAGATACTACAGGTTCTACGCCCTGCCTCATAAGCGATACTCTCTGCCCTCTCGCCATGCTCCCTGATTTTCAAGATGACCCAGACGCTATGTTCATATTGTGGAAAGATCACAGTTCTACTGAAGAAGCTTTCGAAATCACTGAACTTGCCCGGAAATGGAGCATCGATTATACAATGTATGAGGGCGGCGTATATTCTTCGGAATGGTTCTGGGCAAAACTTCTCCATATCGCGCGCACAAACCCCAACACTATTAAGGCTGGCTTTTCTGCGATAGAACACTGCGACTGGATGCCCGCCCTTCTAACTGGAACCAATAATCTCGAAAAAATAAAGCGAAGCCGCTGTGCAATGGGTCATAAGGCGATGTGGCATGAGAGCTTTGGAGGCTATCCAAGCGACGATTTCTTTGAAGCTCTCGATAAGCAGCTTGTGCGCATCAAAAAGACCTTAGGAAGAGATACTTACACAAGCGATACTGAATTTGGAAAGCTCTCGAGCGAATGGGCTCGAAGGCTTCATCTTCGAGCTGGTATTCCAGTGACGGTCGGAGCCTACGATGCTCATATGGGAGCAGTTGGGGGCGGAGTCGAGGAAGGTGTCCTTGTGAAAGTTATGGGCACAAGCACCTGCGATATGATTGTTGGACCAAAAATATCTTCGGCAAATCAAGAATCAACCGAGCATCTTGTGAAAGGAATATGTGGCCAGGTCGACGGTTCCATCATTCCAGGAATGATAGGATACGAAGCGGGCCAAAGCGCTTTTGGCGATGTCTATGCATGGTTCAAGAATCTTCTCTCGTGGCCACTAAAAGAGATGAAAGCCGAGTCCGCTGAATCAGCAATAAAATTGGACATCTCTGCAAGCAAACTTGATGATTTAATAGACAGCATGGATGCTCGGCTCATGCTCGTCATGGATAAGGCTGCTTCGAAAATCAAACCAGAAGAATCCAATGTTCTTGCTCTCGATTGGCTCAATGGAAGGCGTACTCCTTATGCCAATCAGAAACTCAAAGGGGCAATTGTCGGCCTGAGCCTAGGCACTACTGCACCTATGATATATCGAGCGCTTATTGAGGCTACGGCTTATGGTTCACGAGCCATTGTTGAGCGTTTCGAACAAGAAAACATACAGATAAAGAAGGTTCGGGCCGTAGGCGGAGTCGCCCGAAAATCTAAATTGGTGGTGCAGATTGTCGCCGATGTTCTTGGCCGTCCAATAGAAATTGTCGCAAGCGATCAATCCGTTGCCTTGGGTGCGGCAATGTTTGCGTCGGTGGTAGCAGGAGTCTATGGTTCTGTTCCAAGGGCTCAATTGGCCATGAAGCCTGAAATAGAAACTTTGATCAAGCCTGATCTTAGTTTAACCGCGCTCTACGAGACTCTATATAAAAATTACCTCAAACTTGGAGCCTTTATAGAAAATGAGTTTGTATGAAGGCCTATAGCCAACGCAGAATACGCACATATGCAGATTATGCACCTATGCAGATTACAGATTACGCGCCTGGTTTTTGCTTTTATTTTGTAAACAGTTAGCCTTGTCTTATAGGATTACAGGCGCGGCAATACTTCCTTCCGGCATAATTATGAATTTGGCTTCTGGCCCTTGTTGGGCAATGGCCATCTCGATCGCTGCATCGAGCGAAGAAGCCTTTTGAGCAAAGCAGCTTGACACTATTGACTCTGAAAGGGCGGTCACCATTATAACTCTTTTCTCAGCCGCTACTTTTGCAAAACCATAGGCCTTATGTCCACCCATAACAAAGTGCGCTTTGATGCGCGACATAATCTCTTCTGGCGAATAGCCTGCATTCATGAATTCTTCGAAGACTTTTTCTCCGTATCCATTGCGACACTCAGCAATAAGTATGATAGTCCCTCCCCGCTTAGTGGCACGGTCGGCATGATCTAGCGCTTTCTGAGCTTGATATAGATTGATATCTCTTGGAAATCCAGAAGCAGCCGAAATTGTGATATCCGCCTTTCCAGGAATAGGGATCATATACATCGCTTGGCTAACATCGACTGCTTTATACCAAGCCTTCTCTAGGTCGCCGGCGACTACCTCTACTACGTTCTCGCCCTCGTCTACCACAACATTCAGTATAAAATCGACGCCTGCGATTCGGGCGGCATGGATCATCTCCAGGCTTATCGGATTCTCCCGAATTGGAGGCAGATTATCCATGATTTCGACCATCCGCGCATGGTTTCTTTCTACGGTCTGCTTTCCGACAACTCCTGGCAAAATGGACTTTCTGCCACCTGAGAACCCTGCAAAATAATGTGGCATTACGACACCAATTGTTATAAGAAAATCCGCTTCATCCACAATCCTATTCAGCCAAAAATCATAGCCAGAAGGTAGC
>MWDY01000206.1 GCA_002070755.1 Spirochaetes bacterium ADurb.Bin110
TGCCCATGCAGCTAGCTCTTTCCATAGGGTCGGAGAAAGTCTTAGGAGGATCTGTTTCTTTTCGTTATCTTTTTCAACTCTTTCCATGCCCGTTCCCCAATATTCTTCCAAAGGCCGCTTCGAAGCTTTCCTAATATATAGAACCACTGTTGACTATGGGCTGTGGGTCCTTATTGGCGCACAATACGACGAGCAGGTTGCTTACCATGGCGGCTTTTCGCTCCTCATCCAGGTTTACGATATTTCTGTCGCTCAATTTGGCAAGCGCCATCTCTACCATACCCACAGCACCCTCTACGATCATCTGACGAGCTGCAATGATAGCGGAAGCTTGCTGGCGCTGTAGCATAGCAGCCGCAATTTCGGGAGCATAGGAGAGATGCGTTATCCGCGCTTCCAATATTTCCAATCCTGCCAAATCCACCTTCCTCTGGACTTCTTCTTTGAGGCTTTCTGCTATCTCCTGACTGCTTCCGCGAAGCGACTTTTCGCCTTCTTCTTCGGAAGCATCGTAGGGATAGAGCCTGACGATATTGCGCGCAGCCGAGTCGCACTGAATAGAGAGGAATTCGAAATAGTTGTCCACATTGAATACGGCTTTTGCGGTGTTGACGACTCTCCATATCACCACGATGCTGATTATTACAGGATTGCCCAGGGCGTCGTTGACCTTCTGTTTCTCATTGTTGAGAGTCATGGCCTTGAGCGATATTTTTTTGGAAGCTTGTTTGGAGGATGCACCTTGAGCTTTGTGCGCCGAACCACCTGCGTTTGTCTCGCTTATTGGAACGGGGATGGATCCGGATGTCAACTGTAATATAGAAGGACAAACCGATGCCACAAAGGGATTTACAAAGAAGAAGCCTGGTCCTCTTAGCGTTCCATAATAGTTACCGAAGAGTGTCAGAACCATTGCCTCGTTAGGCTTTAGGACCTTAAGCCCAGCAAAGAGAATAGGTCCGATCATAAACGCGTAAAGACCGCAGATAACCATGAGAACAATAGTACCCACATCCATTTTCCCTGAGGATGCTCCGAGAACAAAGCCAACGATGGTCACGATCATAAGAAGGATATCTAGGATAAGCATCGTCATGCCATTGAAGCTTGGCGCCGATTTCTCTTCATTTATGGGATTCTGATTCATAATGGCCTCCATTTTTCAAATTGTTGATATCATTTTGATATCGAATTAGTATCTCATTCAAGCAGTGGTTCTGTCAAGGGCTTATATGAGTTAGAGGAAAGAGTAGGCGATTCGTTGCAAATCTTCACTCCAAATTGGTAGCCACATTTCTCACTCTCACATCCCAAAAATAATATTTAACGCTCTTGCTGATTTGTTGATTTCGCTTCTGAGATTGCGCGAAAAAGCACCGATTTTTTTATGATGAACGCCTTTTCCAGTAGATCGAGATAGCGTGCTAACGATGCAATGAGCGCGAGTACGATAGGCATTGATAAGCCGACATATCCAATCCCCACACCGGCTACAATCCCAGAAATAAAAGGCAGAACTGCGATGACGACAAGAGCCGATAAGAAGCCCGATATAGATCGGCACATAGCGGCTCATGTGCGCCCTCGTGTCTGGGCTTATCGGCATATTTTTAGTGAGCACTTCCCATACCACATCGAGTACAATATATGTACCTAGCACAAGCCCAAGTGGCGCGATGCGATGCAATAGTACGCTGATTTGCAACTGTAGAAACCGTTTCCAGAGCATGACAGAGATCGACAATCAGAATGCAAAGAAGAAAGAGCTCATCGGCGAGTGCCTATATCCATTTCGCTCCATCGTCAATGATCGCTTGTCTATGGGCATTCTCAAAGCCAGTCCGAGGCGCTCCTCATTCAACTCTGAGGGCAAACTCAGAAGGGCATTCATCTTTCTCAGCATAGGCAGCAATCTCAATTGCTGAATTATTGTTCATGGAGCCCTTATCCCGTACTGGATTACCTTACTTGTCTTTACTGTATGCGGTTCATACTAAGACGAGCTTCACTTATAGCCTCTTCGCCGTT
This sequence comes from Spirochaetes bacterium ADurb.Bin110, assembly GCA_002070755.1. Next base: position 2,029 of record MWDY01000206.1, read on the forward strand.
ATATCGGGCTGTATATCTACTCGGCTTTCAACTACCTCATGGCACATTGGTATCCCTATAGATATCCCTGTCCCATCAAGCCCAAGGTACATAGTTTTCGCTCTGTATCTATCACAGAAATATATGAGCATTCATCCTCTGCAATACCCTTGCCTAAGGCTTCAGCACTACTTTCAATCTCTTTAGTCTCCATGATAAGACTTGCTAATTCATGTAAGAGCGTATGGCTCTTCTCAAAACTCACCATCGCTGCCCTCGATAGACTGCCGTCCTCCACAGGAACAGCGACATGGCTGTTTATGATAGTCGCTTGTTTCCTTATTGAGATTCGCTTCTATTAGTTTGTTGGCAACCTTGAGTGCAGCCTTTCGCATACTCGATTCAAACTCTAGAAATCGAGCCTAACTCTTACCTCTTTCTTGTACGAGCCTATCTAATTCATGCTGCCTTTTCAAAGAGGACTTTCCCTCTACCTTAAGGA
>MWDY01000207.1 GCA_002070755.1 Spirochaetes bacterium ADurb.Bin110
CCGCCCATTATTGCGACGACTTTCATCCTTTTGGGTGGATACCATAGGCCCTTCCTAGTTGCACCGGACATAAAAGCTAGGGTGAAGTCATAGTCCTTGATTTCTCCGAGATTGAGCAATATTCCATCTAGGAATGAGGATTGCTTATTGGTCTCGGTTATTGCTGGAAGATCTTCGATGAGAGATAAAAGCTCTCTTTTCGATGCGGTATTGACGGCAATCTCCATTCGCTTTTCGTAAATATCGATATCAAGCAGATTTTGCGCAAAACCGTGCTCCAAGCGCTCAATGACATTATTCCTCTCGATTTTTGTAGGACCATGATCGTACTTTTCTAGCTCTGGCATTATGACCTCTTTAGGAGCCGAACGATGTTATGCGATATTATGCCAATAATCCTGCCAAGATGGAAGCATGGTAAGCATAAGCTAGCCAATCTGATATACAGAATTTCAGCATATAGAATCATTGGCTCTCGCCAAAGCTTGATCTAAACATTATTATAATTCGATACTATGGCGAAAAAGAAAATTGGTCGCAGTGCGGATATGAGCAATCTTTACCATGATAACGGTGGCTATCTTCTAGGCCCCGAATCCCATCCGAGGGGCAGAGGAGAGTCTGCAATCATCTATCCGGTTATTTCGCGACGAGCTGGAGGGCTTTCATTAGGCATCAATCTTTTTCCTGAGCGCAAGGTCTGCAGCTACGATTGCCCCTATTGTGAGGTTCTGCCCTTTTCCAATCCCGGGGCTAAACTAAAAGCTGGCGATGTAAGCCGTGCCATCCAGAGCTTCTTCGATGAAGAATGGCCAGAGCTCTCCAAGACTTTGGAGCTTAAAGATATTTCGATCTCTGGAAATGGCGAACCTACGCTCTCGCCCTTCTTGGAAGAAGCTTTGTACGCTGCCTGCGAAGCGATTGAGACCAGAGCCAATGAAAAGGATTGCGCAGGGCATTTTGGCCGACACTCGATACCATCCCTTGTCCTTATCACTAATTCTACCGGTTTTCTGCGTGCTGATATTAGAGAGCTTCTCACCCGTTTTTACAAAAACTATCCTTTCGAAATCTGGGCAAAGCTCGATGGTGGGACTGAAGAGTTTCATACACAGCTTTCGCGCTCGCGCTTTCCATTCTCTGAGATTGTGCATGGCATTACGGAATTTTCACACAGTGCTCCTCTGACTCTGCAGACTATGGTGATATATGACAATCGAACAGCTAATGTTTATTTCGATTGCCAGGCCTATGCTGCTACTATTAACAAAATTCTCGATGATGGCGGACAGCTAAAGGTAATTCAGCTCTATACTGTGGCAAGGGCTCCAGTCGAATCATGGGTTGGGCCTGTATCCGATGAGGTAATAGTGACCTTTGCTAGGCAATTATCTTCTCTATTGAATAAAATCCAAAAAGAAAAGACTATCTGCAAAAAAATGGAAACTTTTCAGAATCGGGCCTATTCGATTCCAATCTTCTGTTATGGATCGCAGGGGAAACTGGACTGGAACCATGCCGACCGCTGACCTCCACACTCACTCCAACGCCTCCGATGGCGAGCTTACGCCTGCCGCACTTGTCGAAAAAGCCCGCGCGCTCGGTCTATCCACCCTCGCTCTCACCGACCACGACACTACTCAAGGCCTAGAGGAAGCGCGCGCGGCTGCTGCCCTTGCGAAGCTCGAGTTCATCCCCGGCATCGAGATCGAGATCGATTTTGAGCCCGGTGAGTTTCATCTTCTCGGTTATGGAATCGACGAGGCAGCGCCATCGCTTGTAGAAGCCGTAGAAAGACTCGGCCGCGCTCGGCAGGAGCGCAATTTAGCAATTATCGAGCGCATTATGGAAGCAAAACTCCCTCTTGACTTTTCCCGAATCGAAGCCCTTTTTAGAACTTCCTATCTAGGTAGGCCGCACCTTGCAGATCTCCTTGTCGAGGCGCATTGCGCTCACAGCCGTCAGGATGCTTTTGACCGCTATCTAGGCAAAGGAAAGCCTTTCTATATCAAGAAGGCCTGTCTGCCGCTCGAAGAGGCGATTTCGGTGATCCGTGAAGCAGGTGGAGTTGCGGTCATCGCTCATCCTTATTCGCTCTTTGTTTCAAAAGTGATGCTTGGGGAGCTCTTTGACCAATGGAAAGAAATGGGCATAGAAGGAATAGAAGCCTACCATCCTACGGCTAAATACGGCCAATGTGCTATTCTCGAGCGCATGGCTCGCCAGCGAGAAATGTTCGTCACCGCTGGCTCAGATTTTCATGGCAAGATGAGGCCTGAATGTGGGCTAGGGCGCACTTCGGGGAATACGCCTATAGATATACGGTTTCGTGATGAGCTTGTCGCTGCCCTTGAGAGTCGTACTTGATATTCATATCTGAATATCGCTACTGATCACCGTTAAATCTCAAAGCGACCTTAAGAGTAATAGCTCTTAATGACAATTGCACTTGAGAACAAGCGCCCTTAGAAATAGCCCCTAGGATTCGCTCTCGCTTTTATTATCAGATAATTCGCTCTCCTCATTCAATGCTCTATAGAGATCGCCAGCAGCGATAAAAAGTATGAGGATAATAGGGCCAAGGATGAGCCCGTTGAATCCAAAGACAGCCAAGCCACCTGTTATGGAGAAAAAAAGCAAAAGAGGATGTATTTTTACCTGTTCACCCAGCACAATTGGCCGAATAAAATTATCGAGTGTCGCTACAATAACGCTGGCGCAGGCGACAAAAATAATTCCCTTTATAATCTGACCATTCACCGCAAGATAAATCCCCATTGGACCCCATACTACAGTGGTGCCAAGGAGTGGGACAAAAGATGAAATGGCTGTCAATACTGCCAGAACAAGACTATTCTTGAAACCGAAGATAATGCTCAAGATGAACATCATAAAACCTTGAAAAAGCGAAACCAGAAAGTACCCGATAACAAGTTGACGGCCTGTTTCGCGGAGCTTGCGCATAAAAAGCCGAGTATACTGAGGAGCTATGGGCATCATAGAAACGAATGTGTCTCCTAAGGAACTTGCATCCATCAAGAGATAATACAGGGTGAATATCATGAAACAAATCGTGACTATGAATTTGGAGATATTCTTTATGATCGAAGTAGATATTTTTAGAAGTTGATTTGCTCCGGATGCAAGAAGCGACTGCAGCTCTCTCATAGGATCAAAAGTGCTAGCATCATATAAATCACCAAGTAGAGACTGAATCGCTGAGCCTATTTGACTCTGAGGATCTATTCTCAACTTATCGATATTGTCCTCTACAAAGCGAAGGGTCGATTTGAGCAAATCTGCAAGTTGTTGTATCGTTTCGAATGCGAGAAATGCAAGAGGAATAAGAATGATGATAACGCCCAAAATTGACAAGAACAAAGCACTCAATCGGGCGCGCATGGTTTTTCGGCCTTTTGCGCCTTCAGGCCCTTTGAGCCTTTTATGAACTGGTTCGAGAAAGACATATAATAAGCCACTCCATAGTATTACGGTTAGAAAAGGATAGAAGAGTCTTCCAACCAGGAGCAATAATACGAGGAATAGGATTAGAAATGAGATCTTTCGTGGATTTGCAGTTTTCATTGTCCGTAATGATAGTTATTATTGAGGCTTATGGATAGATGCGCTTTATTTAGAGTTCGGTGAAAGCTTTGTCGCATTATAGTTATCTAGGATCAGCCTAGACATAATGGCTTGTAATCGTACACTATTGTCTCTGTGAGCACACTTTTCATGATTGCGACACCCATTGGCAATCTCGGAGACATAAGTCTGAGGGCGCTCGAAACGCTCAATTCTGTAGACATTATTGCCTGCGAGGACACTCGGCACACATTAAAGCTGCTTTCGCACTATGATATTCATAAGCCGTTAATCTCATGCCATTCGTATAATGAAGAGCAAGGAGCCAAAAGAATTATAAGCCTCCTAAGCGAGGGCAAAGAGGTGGCCTATTGTTCAGATGCAGGAACTCCTGGGCTCTCAGATCCAGGAGCGTTGCTGGTGCAAATGGCGCGAGCAGCAGGATACAAGGTCGTACCTATTCCCGGGCCAAGCGCTTTTGCTTGCCTTATTAGCGCATCTGGACTACAGGGAAGGACATTTCTGTTCGATGGTTTTCTTTCACCAAAAGCAGGCAAGAGACGGACAAGACTAAAGGAGCTTCTTGACCGTGAAGAACCCTTTATTCTCTATGAATCGCCTTTTCGGATCGGGAAGCTGCTTGCAGATATAGCTTCAATAGATCCAGAAAGAAGGCTGTGTATAGGCAGAGAGCTCACAAAAATACATGAGGAGATAATAGAAGGGAGGGCCAAAGAGCTTGCTCTGCGGTTTTTAGCAAAACCAGCCAAAGGCGAGTTTTGTGTACTTGTGCATGGCCAAAAGCCTACGCCTTCCATGGATGGCAGGGGAAATGAATCATGATGGACATCTCTCACTTTGAGAATCTTCATGGACGTGCAAGATTGCGAAAAGCCGTGCTCTTACTCGAGCGGCTAGAAAGAGAGTGGCGGAAGACCGATCCTCTTTTTATTTCTTGCGAAGACATTGCTTTTTTGAGGCAAATAGCTCAGATTCTTGCCGATTCAAAAGAGACACCATTGGAATGCGTCAAGGCTGCCAGCGATTTTCTCGCATTTTCGTCCGGTTTTAGCGATGGTCTTGATTACTATGGATTTTTACAAGCTGAGAATAGATTTCGGCATCGACTCATAGTCATATCTGGCCAGAGTGTTGCTGATTGGGATTTCATAGCTGCATCCAGACCTTCGAGTGGCTATGCCATAAAGAGAGCCGGCATGCGGGTATTCTTAGAAGACCTACGTTCGCCTTTCAATATAGGAAGCATCTTTCGCACTGCTGAGGCTCTTGGTTTCGAAGAAATAATTCTTTCGCCAGAATGTGCGGATCCTATGCATCCAAGGGCAATCCGAAGTTCTATGGGAACCATAGAGCGCATGCAATGGCGCAGAGCTGAACTGTCTGAGCTAGATTGTGCTAAGGGAGTTTTTGCTCTTGAGGTTGGCGGTATTCCTCTTGATAAGTTCTCTTTTCCATTTCCAGGGCTGATGGTCGTTGGCTCTGAAGAGCTTGGAGTCTCCAATAAAGCTCTGCAATACTGCAGTGCAGGATTCGTTGGAATTCCTCTGGTAGGAACGAAGGCTTCGCTCAATGTTGCAACAGCATTTGGTATTGCCGGGTATTCATGGTATTATTCTAGAAATCTGCAAGCATGATTTGCTTATATTTTGCCATGCTGTTTTGCCGCCAGCATTGAGGCGGTGCAGGCGAAAGGAATGTAGAATGTCTCTTAATCCTTTTATGAAGAAGATTGGACTTTCGGCTTCGGACAGAGCGGTAATAATCCATGTAGATGATGTTGGGATGTGTCTTTCATCGATAGAAGCCTTTTTTGAGCTCTACGATTTTGGCACTGTGACATCCGGAGCGCTGATGGCGCCTTGCCCTTGGTTCCCCGAGGTGGCGCGCCGCTGCGCGGCGCGGCCTTATGTCGACGTTGGCATTCATGCGACTCTGACAAGCGAGTGGGAAGGTTACCGCTGGGGACCAGTATCGACTCGCGATCCAAATTCTGGCCTTCTCGATGCCGAAGGGTACTTTCCACGGACCAGCGAAGAGGTTCAATCTAAGGCCAAGCCCGAAGCTGCAATGAGAGAAATAACAGCTCAAGTGGCCATGGTATATGCTGCGGGTATCGATCCTACACACATCGACACCCATATGTTTTCGGTAGCACACGAAAAGCTAATTGATGCCTATATATCCCAAGCCATTGAACATAGGATACCTGCCATGCTTCCAAAGCCAGATATCGCTGGTTTCGAGTCCATTGTTGCAGATTACGAAACCAGAAACCGCCTTGCTGGATATATTAGAGAACTCGGAGAAAGAGGCATGCCTTTGCTGGACGGTGTTTTAGCAATGCCCCTAGATGAGCCTTGCGACCAGACCGAGACCGTTAAGCGCCTTTTTGGTTCCCTTACCGAGGGTATCACGCACTTTGTGCTGCACGCCTCAACCGAAAGCGCTGAGCTGAGAGCCATAACACCCGACTGGGAGAGCAGAGTCTGGAATTATAAAACCATGCATAGCGATACTATGAAAAGAATTATAGAGAGCGAGGGAATCGTTCTAATTGGCTACCGCGACCTGCGCGATGCAATGAGGAAATGATCTGAATATCTTCAAAGCTCTGCGAAAGATTTATGCATGAATAATCAAGATGGAGTACACGACAAGCCTCGGTTGACGCCTTTTATAAATCATCGTAAACTATCCCCATAACATACACCTCTTGAAAGGAGGATCTATGGCAAAGGTTGAACTCAAAAGTATTGGAAAGGTGTACGAAGGCAATGTGAGAGCAGTCTCGGATGCCAACATCACCATCAATGACAAGGAGTTCGTGGTCTTCGTAGGTCCGTCGGGCTGTGGGAAGACAACAACGCTCCGAATGATCGCAGGGCTCGAGGATATCACCGAGGGTGAGATATACATCGATAGCAAGCTAGTCAATGATGTTCCACCCAAGGATAGGGACATCGCGATGGTGTTTCAAAACTACGCTCTCTATCCCCACATGACTGTCTACGACAATATGGCCTTCGGTCTTAAGATTCGCAAATTACCGAAGGAAGAGATCGAAACTCGTGTAAAAGAAGCAGCGCGAATCCTAGATATTGAAAAGTTGCTCGACCGCAAGCCCAAGCAGCTCTCGGGCGGACAGCGTCAGCGAGTGGCAGTGGGTCGTGCCATTGTGCGCAAGCCCAAGGTCTTTCTTTTTGACGAACCTCTTTCGAACCTTGATGCAAAATTGCGCGTCCAGATGCGCGCCGAGCTCATTGAGTTACACGACCGTCTACAGTCTACGATGATCTATGTAACTCATGACCAGGTAGAGGCTATGACGATGGGCGACAAGATCGTCGTCATGAAGGATGGAATTATCCAGCAGATTGGCTCCCCCTTGTACCTCTACAATAATCCGATCAACAAGTTTGTTGCTGGCTTCATAGGCTCTCCTCCAATGAACTTCATGAGTGTCGATGTTGTTGAAGAGGGTGGTCAGGTTATGATCGATGAAGGCTCCTTCAAGCTCGCTCCTGATGAAAAGCATGCTGAGCTTCTTAAGCCGTATATCGGCAAGAGTGTCTACTTTGGTATCCGACCAGAAGACCTTCCTGTGGCCGATGCTGCACATCGTGGCCAAAAGTTCAATGCAAAGGTCACCGTAGTCGAGCCACTTGGTTCGGAGATTCACCTTCAGGCTACCACGCCTACCCAGGGCATGGTGTCGCGCATTCCACCTCACCACCTCTACAAACACGGCGATACTATCATGTTTGCTCCAGTAATGGCAAAAGCAATCTACTTCGATAAGGAGACAGAGAAGAGTATTCTTCCTGTAAAATGGAACGAACAGGAGGCCTGAGGCTTATACCGAAAGCCGAAGCCCTATTATCTTAAAAAATGATCTGTTGATTGCTATTTTTTATAGTAATAAATCGAAAATTAAAAGCCGCCTCAAATAGAGGCGGCTTTTTTAGGGCCAATTATTCGGTCTCTTTAGATTCTTTTTTCGCGCGTTTCTCTGCGCGCTTTTCCTTAAGCGTTTTCTGGGGTTTTTTCTTCTCGGCCGTCTTAGGTTTATCCATCGATTTCATACCG
>MWDY01000208.1 GCA_002070755.1 Spirochaetes bacterium ADurb.Bin110
TAGTATTTGGTCCATTAGCAATACCTTTCCTGCTTTTCTTTTCTGTTCTCATAATTCGATCTCTACAGCTCGATCGAAGAGCCATTAGACAAATGGAGCCTGGGATAAAACGGGACCAGATAAAGCTGTTCATGATATCCTTATCGATAGCTGTATTGGCTTCGGTCGACTTTCTATCCTCCATTCCATCGCTTCATTTCTATCCGATTGGTTTTCTGCCAGTCCTTATATTTATCTCGCTTCAGGCCTATGCAATAATTAAGTATAAAAGGGCTTCTCTGGGTACTATTTTTGAAGCAATCGAAGATGGGATCATCGTTATAGATAAAAATGACAAAATAGAAGAAGTTAACCCATCCATGGAAACCATGCTGGGCATCAAGAGGCACGATCTTCTTGGTAAAGATTTTCTTAGTATATTTTCTCTAGTTTCGAGCGGTAAAGAGGATCCTGAAAAAGCGGAAGCTATAATAAAGAACTTGTTGCTCACGCCTACAAAGGTCGCTGATGAAGACATTGCTTTTAATGGCTCTGAGCGGCATTTAAATGTCGCTTCTTCGCCGATTCTGGATCGCTTTGGTGTGAGAAAAGGTAATGTACTTATTTTTCGGGATATAACAGAAAGAAAAAAAATGGAAGAGGAATTAAGAAAGTATAAGGAATCGCTCGAAGAACTAGTTGCAGCTCGGACAGAACAGCTCAAGAAATCGGAAGGTAAATACAAAGCACTTGTGGATCATGCATTGGTCGGCATTGGCATTCATCAGAACACCCAGATGGTCTTTGTGAATAGGCAGTTTGCATCTATGTTGAGGTTCTCTGAAGAAGAGATGATAGGTCTGCCCATCTCTCAACTCATTCATCCAGACGAAAGAGAACTTATTATGTCCAGAGCCTATGATAGATATAGCGGCAAAGAAGTTATCGAGGCTTATGAGATGCGAATGGTCAGAAAGGACGGCAGTTTCATGCCTGCCTTCATTAGCAATACGCCAATCGAATACAACGGGGCAAGAGCAACGCTCATCACCGTTGTCGATACAACAGAAACGAAGCTTCGAAAAGAGCTGGAGCAGGTAAACGAGGAACTCGAGAGATTCACATACTCCATCTCCCATGATTTACGTGCGCCGCTTAGGAGCATTGATGGTTTCAGTCTAGCTCTGCAAGAAGATTACGAGGATCGGCTCGATCGAGAAGGACAGGATTATCTTCAGCGCATAAGGGCAGCATGTCAACGAATGGCAGCCATGATAGATGCAATTCTTCAGCTCTCTCGCATTGGAAGATATGAAATGCACAGAGAAAAAGTAAATCTTAGCGCGTTAGCACAGGATATAGCCCTAGAACTTGAAGCAACCTCTCCCGATCACAAGGTGGAATTTTCGATCACAGAAGGCATCGTTGCGGCCGGAGATCCAATGCTTCTAAGGATGGCTTTGGAGAACCTGATTGGCAATGCATGGAAATTCACAAAAGAACGTGAATGCGCAAGAATTGAATTTGGCGTCATGCAGCAGAATTTCAAGACGATTTATTATGTTCGCGACAATGGGACTGGGTTCGATATGAAATATGTTGATAAAATTTTCGATCCATTTCAGCGTCTCGATAATGCGAAAGCTTTTAGTGGAACAGGCATAGGGCTTGCTTCGGTAAAGCGAATCGTTCATCGCCATGGTGGAGAAATCTGGGCTGAAAGCGCCTTTGATAAAGGCGCTACCTTCTATTTTACATTGGAATAATTATTATTTTAGATCACTATATGGAGAACCGAATGGATAAGCCATTGCGAGTGCTGTTGATTGAGGATTCTGAAGATGATGCCCTTCTGATTCTGCGCGAATTGCGCAAAGGTGGTTATACGCCAGTATATGAGCGCGTGGAAACCGAATTTGTAATGAGATCGGCTCTATCATCTCAGCAATGGGATGTTATCCTTTCGGATTATAACATGCCAGAATTCTGCGCTGCCGAAGCTCTATCTGTTTTTAGACAGAGTGGCATAGAAGCGCCTTTTATCATTGTTTCTGGAGCTGTCGGGGAAGAAAAAGCGGTTCAACTCATGAAGGAAGGCGCGCATGATTATGTAATGAAGAACAATCTCAAGCGCCTTGTTCCTGCAATTGAACGCGAGCTCAAGGAATCTGAGGATAGAAAATCGCGAAGAATCGCCGAGGATTCTTATAGAAAGTCTGACTTTGTCGTCAATGCATCGCGCGATATGATGGCTTTGATAAATAGATCTGAAGTATATGAAACTGTCAATAGCAGCCTTTGCAAGGCTTTTGGGAAAGAAAGACAAGAAGAAATTGTAGGTCATTCAGTGAGTGAAATGTGGGGCCGAGAGCTCTATGAGCAAAAAATCAAGCTCTACCTAGAACGCTGTCAGAATGGAGAGGAAATTACTACTGAAGATTGGTTCGATATGGAACGAATGGGCACTCAATGTTTCGAAATCAACTATATCCCTTATAGAGATAGCGATGGAGTCGTGACGCATGCCATAATGGCAGTTCACAACATCACAAATCGAAAAATGGCAGAACAGGAACTGGATAAGAGCTATCGGAATCTGCAAAAAACATTGGAAGAAACCGTCAATGCGCTTTCTGCCTTGGTAGAAATGCGCGATCCA
>MWDY01000209.1 GCA_002070755.1 Spirochaetes bacterium ADurb.Bin110
GAGTGCATAAGCTCGGCTTTGCCGAGTAGCAATATGTTATCCGGAGTTTATCCCGGGATTGATGTTTTATAGGAGTCAATATGATAGACTTGGCAGAAGCGAGAGGCATTTCAATCGATTATCAAGCCCTTTCCGATCGGCTCGGTTGTCCTGTCGTCGGTACTGTCGCCAGCGACAAACGCCAAAGCGCAAAGGTGCTTGTTGCTATAGAGAGAGCATGGAAAGCAAAGAGAAAGCCCTCGATATTGGTCGAGGCTCCATACCAAACCGAGCTTTTTGCGAAGAATTGGAGCGAAAAGCTTGATAGAGTTGCCGATAAGCTTGGCACGAATAGCCACTGGCTTGCATTCAAGCTACTTGAGCGAGACGAATGGGCGATTCATCAAGTGGTATCCTCTGGCGTTGCTACATTGTCCGAAATCAAGACTGCAACTATGGAGGTCGAGAAAATCCTTAAGGAATCTGCGGATGTCGTTCTGGCGGAATCTCGGTATGAGTTCATCAAGAAAGTAATCTCAGAAAGCGTGCGCAATATCGAGCGCAAAAGAACAGCGACAGAGGCTATAGACAAAGTAGTACTGAACCGATGGCTGGGTATCCCAATCTTTCTTGTCATTATGTATCTGCTATTCTGGATAACGATCAACCTTGGAGGCGCTTTCATATATTTTTTCGACATTTTGGGGGGCACATTGTTCGTGGATGGCCTTGGTCATCTGCTGGATGGACTTGGCACGCCTGCTTGGCTGAGAGTCATCATTGCAAATGGTATAGGAGGAGGCATCCAAACAGTTGCCACATTTGTTCCTATCATATTCGTCATGTTTTTCATGCTTTCTCTTCTCGAAGATTCGGGATACATGGCAAGAGCGGCTTTCGTAATGGACAGATTCATGCGATGGGTGGGATTGCCAGGCAGATCTTTCGTTCCAATGCTGGTGGGCTTCGGTTGCAATGTGCCAGCCATCATGGCAACTCGTACCTTAGAGAACAAGCGAGATAGATACTTAACCATTTTCATGAATCCTTTCATGTCCTGCGGTGCGCGATTGCCGGTCTATGCTCTTTTCGGAGCAGCTTTCTTCGGAGCAGCATCGGGCGCCATGGTCTTTTCTCTCTATCTTGTTGGAATACTGGTGGCAATCGGCACTGGGCTCCTACTGAAGCGCACTCTATTCAAAGGGGAAGCTTCTTTTTTCGTCATGGAGCTTCCTCCGTACCATAAGCCGCTCATGAGCAATGTCATACAGTATTCAGGTCGAAGACTTGCGGCTTTTATAAGCCGAGCGAAATATATAATTCCCATCGTGACAATTCTTGCTGTTCTCAATTCCCTTGGTGTCGATGGAAGTTTTGGCAACGAGGATAATCCCAAGTCCGTCCTCTCACAGGTAGGAAGAGCTATTACTCCAATTTTCGAGCCTATGGGAGTTGAAAAAGAGAACTGGCCGGCATCTGTAGGCATTTTTACCGGCATTCTAGCGAAGGAAACGGTGATAGGCACATTGTCTTCGCTTTATAGCCAAAAAGCCGCTGCTATTGCGGAGGAGAATATGGCTGGCGTAGATGCTGAAGATATACAAACCGATGGTGATTTTGATTTTTGGGGTGGTGTTCTCGCTGCATTTGCAACTATACCCCAAAATTTATCGGGCATAGGTAGCAGTCTTGGCGATCCTCTGGGAATCGGAATGGTAAGCGGCGACCAAGAAGCCGTAGCAGAGGAAGTAGGCGCAGATACGGGTGTCTATGCGGGTTTAAGAGCGAATTTCACCGGAGGTCCGCTTCAGGCCTATGCATACCTCCTCTTCGTGCTTCTGTACCTGCCTTGTGTAGCGGCCTTCGGTGCTATGACTAGGGAGATGGGATTGAAATATACTCTCATAGCTACCGCATATATTTCTATTACTTCTTGGACTGTCGCCACATTATTCTACCAGATTAGCCTGGGCCATAATATTTCCTGGATAATCTTCTGTGTTCTTCTCTTCGCTGCAATGATCATTGTACTGAAGGCTCTCGGTAGACAAGTCAAAGATGAGGCTATTAGTCCTTCGGCAAAAGCAGTCGAAGCATAAGAAGAAGAATTTGTTTCTATTTTTTCAGGCTCCTTTTGTGCATGCTCCTTGAGGATAAATCTGCTTGATGATTTCCTTGTTGGGGTTTCTCTAAGCATAAGCCATTTGTTCTCCTTGAAATATTCGACAGATCCCCAGGAGATTCCCTTAGGGCGCATTTATCTTATTAATATTGTGAAATCTCATGATAATCTAATATACAATTCTAATACTATGGACTCTTCAAAAGAGAATCAAATCTCTTATTGAGGAAATGCTTTGCTGAATCCCATTTATTTCTATAGGCTTTGATACATTCCTCAAAATCATTGAGAGCATTATTTGCCGATTCATAGATCATCTTCATACCCGCTGAAGAAGGTCCGCCATTTGTTGAACGAACTGATATAAATCTTTCGGGAGAAAGTATCTCATCGATTTCCTGATCAGAGAGGTTGAGTTTTTGCCCTGTTGATTTTAAGAATATCCGTCGAAGCGCTTCCTTCTCTTGGCCTTTTACCTCAAACTCAGAGCATATCTTATGCGCTTTTCTAAAGCCGACGCTAAATTTCCTAACTAAGGTGTCGGCGAGTTCTGTGGTTGTCACTCCGAAGCAATAACATACTTCTCTTGCTCTTTCGGTATTGGATTTCATTTTAATGAGTGATTCTTCTAAAAGGTCGAACACCGAATAGCTTTGGTCTATTAAACAAATCATTCTAGTAATCAGCATATCTGCATTTTCATTGACGTCTTGAAACGGAACATTCCGAAATGATTGAATGATGCTTTGGCAGTCTCCGGCAATCGCTTCTGCTTGAATTCGGATATGTTCTAGTATGACTGGATTTCTTTTCTGCGGCATTATCGATGAAATCTGGACAAGCTCATCGGGAAACCGTAGTAATCCCACTTCTGCGGAAACTTTATGCAACATATCCACAACAAATCTTCCCACATCGACCATCATTACTTGAAGACAAGAAGCAGTACTTATTAACCAATGCGAGGTAGAAATTGCTTGATAGGTGTTCACAATAAAGCTATCAAAACCAAGCGATTTGGACATACCTTCTCTGTCGATATCAAAGCCCGAACCAGTGATAGCACATGCTCCCATTGTTGATCTATTTACATCTTTTATAACATCGATCAATTTATACGTATTTTCAATCATTTCCATGAGAAAAGAAGAGAGATAATGTGCAATTGTTGAAGGATTTGCAGGTTGGCCATGAGTAAAAAGAATCGTCAGCTCCTCTTCGCCTTCCTTACATCGATCTATCAAGGTTTGGAAGAAAAGAAGGTTTCGTTCTAAGAGGCTTAGGAGCCTTTCCCTTAGGGAGAGCCGGAAAACAGTCGTGTCCATATCATTACGGCTCCGCGCCGTATGAAGCCACGCGGCATCTTCTCCTGCTACTTCAAAGAGCGAGCTTTCAAACAAGAAATACAGGTCCTCTGCATTTTGCGGAATATGCGTTGGTAGAACAAAAGTATCTTGGAGATCATATAATGCCCGTGCAATTCTAAACGCAATCTCAGACGATATGATTTTTCTATCATAAAGCATGCAGAGATGAGCCTTCTGTACATCGATCAAAGCCTTATAATAATAGGCTTTCCAATTTTGATACGCAGGATCGAGTACTCTGTTTACATAGATAGGCGAAAAAGGTGTAGTAGACATTATATTTCAACCTATTCAAGTTCTTCTATTCTTAATAAATAAGCTATATTTCGGTAAAAAATCATGTCTTTTTCATCTTCGCTATAGCCTACATCCGTCATGGCGCGATTCTGAGCTTTGAGATAATCAAGCGTAAATCCACGAGGGAACCATGAGGAATCCGTCCCGAATATAATTCGCGATGCACCTATCGTTTCGCGGAATTTTCTAAAAAGAGAATCGAGCGTCACATCATAAGGCATCCAACGCATCCATTGGTTTGATCCCGATGTGTCGATATAAATATTTGGGCAAGCCCAGCATAAATTAAGAATTTCGAATAGATACCCTGTTCCGAAATGTGGAACTATAAATGGAACATCCGGGAAACGCTTTGCAACATCGTGAATAGCAAGCGGATTTATGTTTACATGAGACGCTATTCCACCTGCTGCGCCCATGATACCAAAATGGATGAGAATGGGAATCTCGTATGTTTGAGCGACTTCCCAGATTGGATCGAAAGCTTTATTGCAAAGCGGCGTATCAACTCTTGGACCAAGTATCTTATAGCCGCGCAGCCCCTGCTCTTTTATAGCTTTTTCAAGCCTTTCAGCGGCGTCTGGTAACAAGGGGTTATGATGAGCATATCCATAGAATTTTCCAGGATGGCGAGCAACAAGTTCTGCAACAAATTTATTTGAGCCAGCAGTGACAAAGACAATGCCTTTGAGGAAATTATAGATGTCAAGCTCTTTTGCCCAGTAAATCTCGCCTTCTGATGCCGAAACATCCTGCGCCTCTGGAAACTGCCATGCAGATTCCCAGCGATTCTTTTCCGAACTGAGCCATGCTTGATGCTTTTTTAATGCAAAGCCATCACCTTTTTGTGTTTGTGTTCTCCCTGATGCATAATCTATTCCTTTGTTAGAATTTTCTAGTGTGGCTGTCCCATCATCGATGATTTTATTTTCAGGAAAATGAACATGTGAATCTATTACACGCATCTGGTCTCCAATATCCTTTTTGATTATCCCTTGAGTCCTGTCATTGCAATTCCTTTTATTATCTGCTTTTGGAACACAAGGAATACGATAATTAGTGGCAGCATTGCTACTGCCGCTCCTGTCATAATATAGTGCCAGTCGCTGCCAGCTTCGCCAGAAAAGTTGGCTAATCCAACGGGAAGCGTAAACATCCGCGGTTTTGATGAAACGATTAATGGCCACAAGAAAGCGTTCCAGTTTCCTATAAAGTTAAAAATTGCGAGAGTTGCTAGAGCTGGCGATACAAGCGGAGGGATAATTGTTAAAAATATCCTAAATTCTCCAAGGCCATCTACGCGAGCTGCATCGATGAGGTCATCCGGAATTGTCGACATGAATTGCCGCATAAGAAAGACACCAAACGCACTTATCATGCCAGGAAACATAATACCCCAATATGTATTGACCCATTTCATTGCTCGCGCCATTGCATACCAGGGGATTACGAGCATTTCGGTTGGAATCATGAGAGTACTTATTATCAGGAGAAAAATAAATCTTTTACCAGGAAATTGAAATTTGGCAAGAGTGTAACCTATGAGCGAGTCAAAAAAAAGTACCGACGCGGTAGTACAAAGAGCAACAATAATTGAATTCAAGAACCACTGTGGAAATTTGGTACTGGAAGAAAAGAGGATATAGCGATAATTATCAAGCGTAGGCCGATCAGGGAAGAGCTTTAGTTGATATATCTGGGTTACATCTTTGAGGCTAGAAGAAAGCATCCAAATAAAAGGAAATATCATTATCACAGAGAAAAGAATTAGGACTATATAAGCAGGTAGAGACCTAGACCATTTGCGATAGTTGCGTTCGTGCTTAATCAATAATTCACCCTCTTATCGAAAAATCGCATTTGCAGTAAGGTGACAAGCATAATAATAATAAAGAGCACCATGCTCGCACTTGCAGCTTCAGCCATTTCAAAGTAAGTAAATGCCTTTTGATAGATATACAGCGCTGCAGATTTAGTTGAGTTGAGAGGCCCGCCCATTGCTTGAGTCGACATGTT
>MWDY01000210.1 GCA_002070755.1 Spirochaetes bacterium ADurb.Bin110
CTCTTCTGAAGATGAATCTGGGGAAGATGAGGGATCTTGAGAAAAATATGAAGCTCGATTATCAGGACTAATCATAAGTGCGGTAGCTTCCGCGATTGCATTTGCTAGCTCTTCCTTATCTGCAGGCATCTCGTTTTTACTGCGCCTATAAGACCAGTAGACATGTTCTACACCAGGGATTCTAGATGCCAACCTAACCGCGTCGCATGCAGTGTTGCCTCCTCCCACAACAAGTACATTTTTCGCTCCATTAAGAGGATCAAGGCCTTTTTCCATGCAAGAGCGGAGAAAATCGAGCGCATGCAAGACTTTTATGCCATCTCCATCAAGCATTAAATTGCGAGCATGGTATGCTCCATGAGCAATGACAATGGAATCGAATTCATCTTTTTTTAGGGCTTTACAAGCTTCTATAGTAGAAATCTCGGTACCGAATCGAAACTCTACACCTAGTTTTTCAAATCTATCGATATCCGAAGCAATATCCTCTCGAGAAATTCTGAAAGAAGGAATGACCGCAGAAGGTACGCCGCCAGCAATAGGTAACTTTTCAAAAATAACGACTTTCTGCCCATGTTGAGCCAAATACCAAGCACAAGCAAGCCCAGCAGGCCCTGCTCCAATTATCGCTGTTTTTCCAATAGCTTCTCTAGGCCATGCTGGTCGCATTTCATTTTCTGATTCTAGGTCTGCTGCTCGCACGGTCGATAATTTCATATCTCGGATTCGTACCGCGCCCTCATAATCAACGCGTGAGCAATGTTCCTGGCAAATATGATCGCACAGAATTCCAGTTATTGTGGGCAGCGGATTATCTGAAATAACAATGGAAAGCCCTCTATTTGCATCGCCAGTTCCTGTTGCGGCAACATAAGCAGGTACCTTTTGTCCCACAGGACATGCTTCAATACAGGGTGCCGCAAAACAATCGAAAAGCGGCAAGGGTCCTTCAATTGAAGCCATGCCTTCTTTCCATTCCTTACGGTAATAGGGTTTTAAAAAGACTCCTTCGGCAAGTGCATCTAAAGCTGCCGAATCCGGCTTCTCGGGAGCAAATGGCAAACTTGCGAGTACATCTTTTACCATGTGTCCTAAGCGCTGATAACCTCCTGGCTTCAGTAAATCGGTTGCAATTGTAAGTGGGCCTATTCCCGCTCTGATTAGATCGGCCGCATTGAAGGCTGAGACACCGCCGCAATATGAAAACCGCGCTCCGAAATCAGGCAAAGCATGAGCTAGTCTTGCTGCAAGGTGGATTGTTATTGGGAAAAGAGCCCGGCCTGAAAGGTATCGTTCCATACCAGGCAAATAATCACCGTCATTTATGTTGGCCAGAGTATTAGAAAGCTTGATGCCAAACCGCCTTCCCCTGTTGGCCGCAACCTCGCCCAAGGTGTTTATGAGCGATATCGCCATGTCGAATTGCAGATCGTGCTCGAAACTCTCACGTTTTAGGACAATATCCTTCCACCCAAGTCTATCGAGAATCCTTCGTGCATTCTCGTAGCCAAGAAGGGTGGGGTTTAGCTTTATATAGGTATCAAAGCCTTTCTCTTCAA
Source organism: Spirochaetes bacterium ADurb.Bin110 (assembly GCA_002070755.1). The sequence continues at coordinate 1,560 of MWDY01000210.1, forward strand.
TGAGATAGCGGCCTATGCGCTCAATTTCGTCAGGAGGACAACCATGCATGGTCGAGAGCGTCACCGAATGTACGGGTCGAACTGGCATGTGATCTGCAATAGAGCGGGCCTTCTCGAGTGCTTGAGATCCAAAAGCCTGCATAAAAACTGGAGATTCGACAAAAGACTTGAGCTCTTCAAGCGCACGTTCCCAATAAGAGCCCGTTTCGGGTCTGCGCATACCTTCGATAAAAGCGTCCATTTTTTCGCTCTTGAGGCCTTCGAGCGTGTAACCCACCGACATATTGAATAAAAAATCGCTTGGTTTATGTGACCATATTCTTGCAAAAAGATTGATGACCATCCAGGCATTTATATATTCAATACGCGCCTCTTCGAGCGAAAGCTCGGTGGACCATTCGACATTGTATCCCTCGTCGAGCGCATCGATGCAAGGCTTGTCGATGTCAAGATGATCGTTCTCCTGCACCGTTTTTAATTCGAACACCCTCGCTCCCGAAAGGTATGCTGCGATGAGGTTAGGAGCAATCTGCGTGTGAGGCCCGGCTGCAGGCCCTAGTGGAATGCTTATTGTAGAAGCCATTACAGGCATGCCTGCGCTCTCCGCTTCCTGTTCGAATATATCTAGCCAAGTAGATTCCGGAATTTCGAAAATGCTACGTTTTGCTTTGTATTCGCCTGCAATGCGCGCAAACAGGGCGGGCAGCGCTGTGGCCTTCATTATCTTGCTCATCGATACCCCCAAGTAAGAAATGTGCCATAACCAGGTTTGGCAAGAATCGTGCCTTCTTCGTTGAAAAATATAGGGTCTTTAAGCGCTCCGAGAGCTGCGGCAAGCCTAACCGAGGCATATACGCAAGAACCTCGCACCCATGTGCCTTCGATCCGCCCCGAAAGCACCATTCCCGCAAAGGGAGTTATCGCACTTTTGCTCATCATAGCCGAGGGGTCTAGCCGCTTCGTATGCTTTGGATCGACGAGGACAATATCGGCATCTTTGCCAGGAGCAAGCGAGCCCTTTCCTTGCCAAAGTCCATATCTTCTAGCCGCACCTCCACTTGTCACCTCGAGGAAACGATCGAGCGAGAGCTTCTTAGTAAACAACCCCTCAGATAGCATGTATTGAAAGAGTGTACCGGTGCCGGGAATGCCGCCATACGCCGTAATTGGGTCATCTGTGAATTTTTCATAATCGGGTGCTCCCGCATGATCAGATGTGACAAAATTTATCTTACCATCAGCGAGAAGGTGCCAAAGAATCGCTTTTTGTTCTGGGCTTTTCACTGGTGGAGCCGTCTTGAGTGCGGCTCCCAAGCGAGCAAAGTCCATCTCATCGAACGCAAGGTAATGAGGGCAGGTCTCACATGTGGCTCCGCGCTCAAAAGCTGCTATGGCGGCCTTGGCTGTACCAATATGTACAATGTGTACATATTTGGCATATTGTCCTGCAAGTTTTAGAGCCTTCGTCACCGCTACTATTTCGGCATCCATTGGACGCGAGGCATAGTAGTCTATCCATTGCGGTTTTTGTGCGCCACGTAGCAATTTTCTTTCCTTGGTTGCTTCCGAAATTACATAAGGGTCTTCGGCATGTAAAAGAAGGGGGCGCCCCTCTTTTCCGCAAGCCTTTGCAGCGGCGGCAAATTGGGCCTCGTCTATCGCAGGAAATGTATCCATGCCTGAGACGAAATAAGATTTGAAGCCAAGCACTCGAGGAGTCAGCGATGCTATCACCTCAGAAATATGCTCAGGAGCCATATTTCCATTTATGCCACCATAAAAGCCAAAATCGATCAACGCTTTTTTTTGTACTATTGATAGCTTCTCTTCGAGTGCCTCGTTAGAGATAACAGGTGGAATGGAAGTACAGGGCATGTCTATGATGGTGGTAACGCCTCCTCGGGCTGCCTCTGCGGAGCCATGCAGAAAATCTTCGCGATGCGTAAAGCCAGGCTCGTCGAAGTGAACATGGGGATCTATTGCCCCTGGAAATGCGAGAAGCCCATGTGCATCTATGATTTCTTCATCATCATAAGCATCAAGGTTATTTTGTTTATTCGCGCCGGAATTCGTATTCTCCAGCGGATTATCTGCTTTCTTCTTAAGGCCTGCTTCCTTGATAGAAGCTATTTTGCCGCCTTTTATGAAAATATCGACAAGCCGAAAATCGCGCTCACCAGGCAATGCTGCAGCGACATTTGCTACTATCATTCTGCTTCTCCCTGCCAAGAATATTCCACATCAGACTTTTGTCCACATGTGGTTTTCAGTTGCTATATCTATTTTGTTTTGCTCTGAAATGAGCAGTTTCATAATTTTCTCTGGGATAAGGGGCAGATCGTAATATTCGAGCGTCTTTCCTGTTGCAGCTCTAATGGCCTCAAGAACAGCAAAATAGCCCGCAATACCATACTGCAATGGAGGCTCGCCGACTGCCTTTGAGTTATAGGGTGCAAATGGATTCTCGATGCTTGGCAGGAATTCGATATCTATGCTGGGAGGAATAAAGTTTATATCGGGCACTTTATAGGTAGATAGCGTGTCCGAAATAGGTTTACCATCGGGCTCGAATCGCAGATCTTCGAGCAGAGCCCAGCCCAGGCCTTGTGCAAGGGCTCCTTCTATCTGCCCTATGTCGACGCTTTCATCGATACTCTCGCCAATATCGTGGACAATTGTTGCCCTGTCGATTGTATATGTGCCTCGCAGGACGTCTATGCTGGCTTCTATCAGCGCTGCGCCATAGACATGATAGGCAAAAGGCTTTCCACGCTCGGTTTTCATATCATATTCGAGCATCGGTGTCGCATAGAATCCATGTGCGGATAGATCTTGCCGTGAAGCGCTCATGGCCTCGACAAGCTGCTCCCAGCTGAGA
>MWDY01000211.1 GCA_002070755.1 Spirochaetes bacterium ADurb.Bin110
AGAATTGGATATGGCCGAACCACAGAAATTCGAGAATTTTATAAATGGCCAATGGAAGGAGCCGCAAGGGGGAAATTATTATCCCGATATAAATCCCGCGGATTATAGCGATATCGTGGGATGCTTCCCTCTTTCTACAAAAAATGATGTTGATGAGGCAATACAAGCGGCGCATATTGCCTTTAAGAGTTGGTCTCATATGCTGCCAGCAGAGCGTGCAAAGTATCTTGAAAAATTTGCACTACTTCTTGATCAAGAAAAGCAGCGTATCGGGGAAGCCTTGTGTCGTGAGGAAGGCAAAACTTTAAAAGAGGCAATTGGGGAACCTTCCAGAGCTGTAGTCGAGACGTCTTTTTTTATCGGAGAAGGGCAGCGGCTTGAGGGCATTACAATGCCAAGCGATCGCAAGGGTGTTGTCTCGGTTGCTACACGCGTCCCTATTGGAGTGGTCGCGGCAATTTCACCATGGAATTTTCCACTTCTCACGCCGCTCAGAAAGATAATTCCAGCTCTGGTATTTGGAAATACCGTTGTCTTCAAGCCAGCTTCAGATACTCCATATTGCGCTGTGCTCTTGATGCAGCTCTTCGAAAAAGCAGGCCTCCCGTCCGGTGTAGTAAATCTTGTAATAGGAAAGGGAAGTGCGATTGGAGATGCCATTTCCTCCAATCCGCTTGTAAAAGGCATAACTTTTACAGGCTCAACAGTCGTTGGACGAAGGATCAATCAACTTGCCTCTGAGCATTTCGCGAAAGTTCAACTTGAAATGGGGGGAAAGAATCCTGCTATTGTTGCAGATTATAAAGACCTCAATAGAGCAGCCGCGGAAATCGCCTCAGCGGCTTATGCCGTTAGTGGGCAGCGCTGTACAGCAGTAAGCCGCGTTATCGTATTAAAAGAACATGCAGAAGAACTAGAGACGAAGATTATCGAAAAAGCAAAAGGCTATGTGATAGGGAATGGAATGCGGCCAGATGTTACCATGGGCCCCATTATCACAAAAGAAGCTGGCGAAAAGATAATGGAGTATATCCATGGCGCAGAAAAAGAAGGAGCAACAATCAAATATGGAGGTCACCACCTTAGCGGTGGAGAATTCGATAAGGGATTCTATATAGAGCCTACGCTCATCACTGATGTCACGCCCTCAATGAGGGTAGCCAGAGAAGAAATCTTTGGTCCTGTGCTTGTCAGTATTAAAGTCGATACCTTCGAGGAGGCGATCGAAGTCGCCAATAATACAGAATATGGTCTTGCCTCTTGTCTTTTTTCTGACAATCTGAAATATATTTATGAATTCCAGCAGGAAGTAGAATCCGGAATGACTCACGTGAATCATGGAACGGTTACCGATGCCTCTATGCCATTTGGAGGAGCAAAGAATTCTGGACTTGGTCCATTTTCTAAAGGCGCTACGAATAAGGATTTCTATACAAATTACAAAGTCAATTATGTGAAATATATCTAGAAGGGACACATCATAGGCAGGCCTCGCGCCACATATTCCTCGTTCAATAATAATAGAGTACAATGGCTCCTAAATTAGGATTGCTTATGGAATTTAATCATATTGCGATAATTCATGGTCCCAACCTGAATACGCTTGGGCAGAGAGAAATTGGAATCTATGGTGGCAAGACCCTTGAAGAGATCAATGATGAAATCCGATTAGAGGCATCGAAGTTCGCGGTCAGCCTAGATTTTTTCCAATCAAATGTAGAGGGATTCATTATCGATTTCATTCATGGCTGCAGAGGGAAAATCGATGGAATTGTCATCAATGCTGGCGCTTATACTCATTATTCGATTGCTTTACGTGATGCTATAGCCGCGGTCAAGCTCCCTACCATAGAGGTGCATATATCGAATGTTTACAAAAGAGAAGCTTTTCGGCATGTATCTATCATCTCGCCGGTATGCGTTGGTCAGATATGCGGCTTTAGCTCTTATAGTTACATACTCGGTCTCCATGCATTGCTCGAGGTTCTTGCCGAAAAGGACAAAGAATAGCCATCGATAAGCTCAGAAAGGAGAAAGCAAAATGAAGAGATTCTTATCGATTTCAGGGCCAAATCTGAATCTGCTGGGGCAAAGAAAGACTTCTATTTATAAAGAAGCTTCATTGGACGAAATTCATTCTAAACTGATGAAAAAGGCCACAGAACTGGGAGTCGAAGTGGATTGTGTGCAGTTCAATAGCGAAGGCGATATCATAGATTGCATGCAAACAGTACCTGGTAAATATGAAGGTGTTATCCTCAATGCTGGAGCTCTTGCACACTACAGTTATGCTTTGCGTAGCGCAATCGGAACAATGTTGGTTCCCTGCGTAGAGGTTTTTATTTCAAATGTGTATGCGAGAGAAGATTTTCGCCATAAATCGGTGCTTGCCGATGTATGTGTCGGAGTTATTTCTGGGTTTGGCGCAAATAGCTATGTCTTGGCGCTAGAGGCTCTTGTAAATCTGGTTAAGCCTTGAAGAAGACTGTGATATAAGCCTTAGCGGAAGCCTTAAAGTGAGGAGCGGCTATGAATGGAAAAGCCACTATGAATCTGAGATGGGCAAAAAGAATTGCTCATCTTTCAGAGATCGAACAAGCCAAAGAACAGGGGTTTCAGATTGTGCAGCTGCCTGTGACGGAAATAATGCGACTAGATGATCATACATTTATCGATATCAAAGAGCATCTATTGAAGACTGGCTTATCGCTCGAAGTATTTGAATCCCCGCTTCCAAAAGGTGTCAACACTACCGAGAGAGGCTTTAATATATATGCATGGATAGAATATTTGAAGAAGGCAATAGGAAGAATCTCCGAACTTGGATGCAAGACATTGGTTTGGGGAGACGGCCAAGCGAGGATTCTTCCACAGGAAGGCGAAGCCACTGTCCTAAAAGAAAACTTCAATCAGTTTTTATTCATGGTCGCAGAAATTACCGATAAAAAAGACATTGTTTTTTGTCTGGAGCCACTTGGGCCTAAAAAGACCAATTTCTTGAATTCATTGGAAGAAGTTGTCGGCGTTCTTGGCTCGGTTGGGAAAAAGAACCTTGCTATCACGATAGCTTCGAGCGACATAATCGAGACAAATATGAGAACCGAAGATGTCCTCCATTATAGAGACTTGATTGCCCATGCCTATCTGGATTCACTTGAGGAAGTTGCTGGACTAAATAGAGAAATGGCTACTTTTTCGCGAGCCTCGGGCACACCGCATCGTATTCTTTTGTTATCGATTTTGAAAAAAATATCCTATGATAAGGTTATTGCCCTACCCAATGATGCTGATTCGGAAACACTCGCATTATGCAAAGAGGCATGGGATAGGGTGTAGAGCCTACTCTGCAATTTCTTTCTGCAATTTGAAATAATCTGATGTGTCGCCTATTAGAATCGCGCCTTTGAGCTTATTTCCTTCACGGAAATATTTCTTGAAAACACCTTCTTCATGAAAAACCTCCACGGTTGTCGAGGGTGCGATCGAGAAATCTCCTACAGATGCGACATCGATACCTGCCACCTTGAGCTTGGTGCTCATAACGCTTCCTCTATAATTCACGCTTTGACCAGCTATGGCGTGACCAGCCATTTCTCCTTGCTCTTTTGCTGCAGGCCAGATTCCATACATTTTCCCGTCGAATTCTGAACAATCTCCGGCTGCATAGACATCTGGAAGATTGGTTCTCATCTGATTATCGATGGTGATACCGCGGCCAATCGAAATCTTGGAATCTCTTAGAAAAGTTATATTCGGTCTTACCCCTGCTGAAATTATCGTCATGTCAACAAAGGCAGATCCACCATCAGAAAAAGCTATGTTAATCTTTCCGTTTTCATTCGAAAGGGAAGATGTTTGTTTTCCTAACAGGAATTTTATGCCTTTTTGAAGGAGCAGTACCTGAAGAATTCTCGCAGAATCTTCATCGAGCTGTCTTGGCAGGAGCCAGTTGTAGTATTCGACAATTGTGGATTCCAAGCCACGTTCTGAAAGAGCATAGGCGGTCTCTATTCCAAGAAGACCTCCTCCAATAATTGCTGCGCTTCTGCACTGCCGTGTAGCGGCAATAATGCGATCAGCTTGCTCTTTGGTTCGGAGTACGAACACTTTTTCAAGTTGAGGATTATAAAAAGGAGGAAATGAAGGCGATGCTCCAGAGGCGATCAGCAGCTTGTCATATTTTAATTTTCCAAAAGAGCCGCAAACCATTCGATGCTCGGTATCGATAGAACTGACGCTTGCGCCCCTCAATAGATCGATATTGTTCTTTTCATACCATGTTTCATCATGGATTATGATCTTTTCGAATGGTGATTTTCCAGCAAGATACTCGGTGAGCCTGGGTCGAGCATAAAAAAAGAGGCTTTCATCCGAAATCATGGTAATGTTGTTTTCTTTTTCGTATTCTCGAATTGCTGATGCTGCGGAATTCGCTGCTACACCATTGCCAATTATGATTGTTTTCATAGAATCCGTTCCTTTTTTATCAATATAGAGCAATTGATCGAAATAGCCAAGCCACTTTTAGGATTAGCATTTGATCTCATTAAAAGATGACAATAAGATTCGGGTATACGACAATTTAGTGCAAAGGTAACTAGGCATCATTTCTTAATTAGGCTTGAGCCAACCGAAATAAGCTAATATACTTTATGTGAGCCAATAAAAGCTAAATATACTTTTGATGGAGGTAGCATATGAATAAGGCAAGAGAGAGAGCTCTTATTCGTATTACCGCGATTGTCATGGCATTTGCCTTGCCTATGATGATAATCGCTGCGGAAGATTTGCCTGTTCTGACGGGGAAGGTCGTTGAAGTCCAGAAATATGGCAACCTCACCATGGACCTAAAACCAAAGGATCTCTATGATGCAGGCTTCGAGCTTGGGGATATCTTGAATGTCACTGTAGGAGATATAGCGCTCAAGATTCCTTTTTGTACTTCTTATAGCGATGTCGATACGGGCAGCCTTGTGGTGCGCGACGATCAGAAGAACAACTTGCTAGTTGTAGCGATCAATATGGGCAATTTCGCAACAAAATATAATGTCAAGGCTGGAGATACGCTTTCTTTCTCGCTGAGTGAAAAGGCTGGATATCTCTCTGAGTACTTGATTCGCCAACTCAAGCGCACTAATGTTCGATCCGACTACGCGACCGATTCGATTTTCGCCAACTTTAGGAGCATTGCAACGACAGGCATAAAGCCTGGCGTAATCTATCGAAGCAGCAATCCAATCAACAATGAGATAGGACGAGCCGTCTATGCCGATGCGCTCTGCAGGGCTGTAGGCATACAAACCGTAATAAACCTATCCGATTCCAATGAAGACATAGTTAAATACCTCTCTGCCCTCGGATTCAAATCCGATTACTACAAGTCTCTCTTAGATTCGGGGAAGGTCGTTGCGCTCAACATGGGAGTGGATATCCTGGGCGCAGATTTTGCCGCAAAATTCGCCGAAGGAATTCGCTTTCTAATCGCCAACGATGGGCCTTATCTAATTCATTGCACCGAAGGTAAAGATCGAGCCGGCTTTGTCAGTGCTGTCCTAGAAGCATTGATGGGTGCGGATCTACAGGAAATCGTTGCCGACTATATGAAGAGCTATGAGAATTACTACGGTGTAAAAGCGGACAGCGATCAATATAATGCAATTGCAAAGAGCAATATCGTCGCCTCATTGACCACCGCGATGTGCGGACTTACTAAGGACGTCGATATATCCGGCATCAATCTTTCCAAATTCGCAGAGTGGTATCTTTTGAGCATAGGACTCAAACAAGGTGAGATAAATGCACTCAAAGCAAAGCTCTCCGCCGAGCCTATGGTCAAAGAGCCTTGGGTCAAAGGCAAAGTGACACAGATCGAAAAATATGGGCATGCTCTCGCCGATATCACCATACAGGATTTCAATAGCCTTGGCTTTGCGTTTGGCGATCTTGTAACGGTGATCTTTGACAATGGTTTTGTGCTCGAAGCGCCATATCTCGATGGCTATTATGTGAATGCTGGCGATCCGCTAGTGCGTGCCTATCCTGGTCATACGAATATTGCTGTATGCATCAACTATGGAAAACTGAACGAAGTGGCTCAAGTAAAAGTAGGCAGCGGCTTTATCATAATGCTGAGCAATCCAGGAGCATATCGAACGCAATATGAAATTCGCAAACTAGTGCGCTCCAACAAGAGAGAAGATTATGCTTCCGATGAAATCTTCGCCAATTTCCGTAATATTGCCGTAGGAAATATTGCGGAGAGTGTTCTATATCGCAGCTCGAGCCCCATCGATAATCAGCTCGGAAGAGCAGCCTATGCCGATAAGCTGATAGAGGAAGCAGGTATCGAGACCGTAGTCAACTTGTCGGACTCAATGGATTCGATGAAGACCTATCTTGCAGCCAAGGATTTTGCATCGCCTTACTATGCGGAACTAGCAAAGAATAATAAGGTTATTTTCCTCAACATGAATCTAGCGTATGGAAGTGAAGAATTCAGGACGAACGTAGTAAAAGGCCTTGTTTTCATGGTCGAACATGATGGTCCATATCTAGTACACTGCACGGAAGGCAAGGATCGGACAGGCTTTATCTCTGCCCTATTGGAAGCACTGATGGGTGCAACCAAGGATAAAATCGTCGCGGATTATATGGAGAGCTACATAAATTATTATGGAGTCGAACCGGGTACCGAGAAGTACAATCTGATCGCGCAGGATGTACTCGATATGCTGAAAGTGATTACAGGAGCTAGCGATCTAGAAAAAGCTGACCTGCAAGCTGGAGCTCGGAATTACCTGATATTGGGTGGTATGAAGACCGAGCAGATCGAGAAGCTGATGAATAAGCTCTCGATACCCGTAGTCTCGTTGGAGAATTCGGAATTTGCGGCCATTTTCTTGGCTATGATTGATGAATATGTAGCGAGCGCTTAAGAAGGCTTCTTGTCTTGAAGAAGAAGGGAAGCGCGATCAGCTGGCCAATCATAGAGAAAAGGACAAGAGCGAGCAGGGATCTATCGTATAGTAGGCCCATGATCCAGCTTCCCGCGAACCAGAAAGCTCCGAACCCCGCATTGAAAATGCCAAAGGCTGTGCCTCTGCGTTCTTTGGGTACAATTGTTGTTACGGCGGATTTTAGAATAGATTCCTGGGCGCCCATGCCTATACCCCAAAGCATTACGCCAGCAATGGCGCCAACAGGAGTCCCCATAAGAAATACAAATGGCGCAAAAAACGATGCAAGAGCCGAAGAAATGATGATTGCCGTAATTCCTCTTCGATCGTACATTCGGCCAAAGTACAGCGCGGAGAGCGCATCGACACCCATAGCTACCGAGTACAGAACCGGGACCACATTATCCGGCAGTAGCTTTGTCTTTGTCATATGAAAGGCCATGAGCGGAAAATCAGCGAATCCTAATGCAAGAAACCCAATCCCTATAAAATAGTACCAATATGCTGAATTAAGGCCATTATGAGGTGCAGCTTCTTGTGTGGTCTCGAATTCTTGTGGCCGCGGGTAATTTTTTCGCGCGAGCAAAAGGAGAATAAGCGCAATTACAGCGGGAATTGCCAAGAGCGCGAAACTGAGTTGGTATGCCCCAATCTTGTTGCTGTTTTCTTTTGCGGTGAGCACAAAAAAGAGCATAAGTGGTCCCGCGAAGGCTCCAATTTGATCGAGCACTTCTTGAAGCGCAAAACCCTTACCCGCTCCTACTTCTGCAGCTGCAAAGGATGTCAATGTTGTCTTGGCCGGGTTGCGTATAGCCTTGCCAAAACGCTCAAGCACAATGAGCACACAAGCATAAACCCAGCCAAAGCCCGGAGCCAGCGCGAGAGCAGGGATTGCAATGAGATTGATCACATAGCCGATGATGGTGATAGTCCAATACCGTTTGGTTTTATCGCTGATATAGCCCGTCACGAGGCGCAGCGCATAACCTATAAATTCGCCAAGCCCCGATACAAAACCAACGGTGGATGCAGAAGCGCCGAGAAGGAGCAGATAGGGCCCAAGAATACTCCGCGCTCCTTCATGGGTCAGATCAGAAAAAAGACTTACGACGCCGATCAGGACGAGGAATGTATATGCTGCTTTTTTTCTGTTTTCCATTTTAGTTTCCTTTTTTCATAATATTCCGACTAGAGGATCCTGGCCAGATGTCAATAGAATTATCGAATCATACAATAGTGAGGGAAAGGCATATCCTTTCGTATCGAGATTGCATTGAGCTGGAAATGCATCATTTTCATAATAGTGCCAATGCCAAACCTCAATAATGGCAAGCCTGAGAGCATACTAAAAAAATCAAGTTGGTCTTCATGAGCAAAGGGCTTTTCTAAGATCATCAAGCCTTCAAGTTTAGGAGATGTAGTGCAAATATTCTTTGCATTGCTTCGCAAAAAGTAGTCATATAATACCTTTTGTCTTGATAACCTTCTTTCTTCTTTTGGGAAGAAAAAAGCATCAAGCTTGTCATAAAAAAGAGCTTGTGCGCAAAGGTTAGCTGCTTTGGGGAAATCTAATGCAAGTTGATTTGAGATATCATCATTCTGGGCTCTTGGCAGTTTGGGCATAGGCTATTGGCAATCCTATAGTAAGAAGTAATTCATTTTATCAACTGGCCTCGAGAACGGGAAGGTGGTCGTAAGAATTCAAAAAACTTGACAAATGTGCAGAATGGATTTATCATGACAACAGTCAAAACGTTTTGACACTTTTTTTATGGGAGGTTTGATTATGAAATCAAGAAAAGCAAGGGCGATTTTCGTCATGGTTTTCTTTTTGGCTTCTTTGATCGTCTTGGGAGCCCAACAGAAAACGACTCTTTCCGTGCTTTGGTTCAATGATGCCAATGAGTCAGATGTGTTTCTCGAAACAATGAAGGACTATCAGAAAGCTCATCCAAACATCGTCCTCGATATGCAGGTTATACCTTTCAATGATTATGAGAACAAGCTTCGGATGATGATTGCGGGCGGAAATCCTCCTGATGTCGCAAGATTGGCGAGCGCGCATGTTCCGCTTTTTGCAACAAGTCTTGAACCGCTATCAGGAAAGCCAGAATTCGACGAACTAGCGAAATCCTATTTCGACTCTTCTCTAGCACTAGGCATGGATGAAAATGGCAGAGTAATGGCTATGCCAACTGAGGCGACTGCAAATGGAATGATAGTAAACAAGACCTATTTCAAAAATGCGGGTATAGATGTTGAAAAATTGTCTCTGACATGGACATGGGATCAATGGGTAGATGCCATGAAAAAAGTCCTTAAGGCAAATCCCAAGGCAAAATATGGCATAACAGTAGATTTTTCGACGCATCGATTTGCTACTTTCCTCTATGAAGCTGGTGGAAGGTTTCTATCGAGCGACGGGAAGTCAATGAATTTCAATACGCCAGAGTCTCTTGATGCGCTAAAATTCTTCAAAATGCTACACGATGATGGCCTCGCGCCCAAATCGGTGTGGATGGGCTCAGAGAATCCTCAAGAACTGTTCCAATCGGGCTTAGTAGCCTGTCATGTCGGTGGATCATGGCTAATAAATGCCTATAACAAGAATATCAAAGATTTTGAGTGGGCAGCGGTAAGGATGCCAAAGCGAAAGATCAATTCCTCTGTGCCTGGCGGCAAGTTCATTGGCACATTCAAGAGCTCAACCCATAAAAAAGAAGCATTGGATCTCATCGCTGTATTTTCGGATAAAGCACACAATGAGCAATACTGCAAAGATACTTTCAACCTTTCCGCACGAAAAGATGCGAATATCAAGTACGCCGCAAGGTCGAACGATTTTGCCGTCTTTACTGCCGAGCTCAATGTGACTCCTCCTTATACTGCCGACGATTGGAAAAGCGATGCAGTAGCGAAGGTCAACTCCTACGCAAGGGAGCAGATAGTGGAAGGGCTGTTGGGAAAGCAGACAATGGAGCAGACCGCAGCTAATATTCAAGCTAAAGGTAATTCATACTTCTGAAAAATAGTCCGCTATTTCAAAATTGACGTAAGAATTTATCTTACGATAGAATCTAAGGCGTTACTTCTGCTGTATGCATCGAACCAGGATGCATACGGCAGCCTCTTTTTTATAGAAAATCAATTATTGAAGAGAAAGAAAGGATGAAATCCAAACAACGATCTCATGGCACATTCGAGCAAACGCTGGTACCTCTTTTATTTCTTACACCGAATTTGCTGATTTTCTCAATATTCATCATTGTACCAGCTATCATGGGACTTCGGATGTCATTTTTTGATTGGAGCATCCTAGAGGGGTCCAGATTTATAGGTTTTCAAAACTTCAAGAATCTATTTGATGATTCGATGTTTTGGCTTACTCTAAAGAACACACTTGTCTATGTTGCTGCCGTCGTTCCCCTCCTGACAATTTTCGCTTTAGCCCTTGCATTGCCTCTTTCCAAAGAGGATAAAGTCATGGGTATTTTCCGTGTCATCTACTATATACCGACCATGTTGAGCATGATTGTCGTAGGCATTTCCTGGCGATGGCTCCTTGGATATGATCTTGGCATTATCAATTATGTAGTAAGCCTAGCAGGAGGAAAGCCAGTACCATGGCTTACCAATGGGACAATGGCGAATATCAGCCTCATATTTGTGACGGTTTGGACAAGGGTAGGCTATTTTATGATGATGTTCGTTGGTGGGCTTCAAGCGATTCCAGCGACCTATTATGAAGCCGCCAGGATGGACGGAGCAGGGAAGACGATTATTTTTCGCCGAATTACGCTTCCTCTTTTGAGCCCTACGATTCTCGTCGTTGTAGTGCTTGCAACTATCGAAGCTTTCAAAGCATATGAGCTCATTTTTGTGATGACTCAAGGCGGACCGGGAACATCCACAAAATTCATCGTTCAGTATATCTATCAGGTTGCTTTTCAAGAGGACAAGATGGGATATGGTGCAGCTATGTCAATAATTCTTCTCGTTATCATTGGAATATTCACGGCTCTTCAGTTCAGCGTCCAGAAGGAGGAATATACCAATGAATAAATTATTGAAATATATATTGTTAATCGTAGTTTCATGCATATTTCTATTCCCAATTCTATGGATTATTATCTCCTCATTCAAACCCCAATCAGAGCTTTTTACTTATCCACTGACTATTCTTCCGCGCAAGACGACGATCGAGAATTATGTCAATGCATTTGCAAGCGGAGATTTCATCACCTATTATGCAAATTCCATTTTTGTCTCTGTTGTTGCGACCTTCCTCACTATAACAATAAACGTTATGGCAGGTTATGCTCTTTCCAAGTTCTATTTCAGAGGCCGAGACCTGATTTTCTATATTATGATCAGCACACTGATGATTCCCCTGCAGGCTATTATGATACCAATTTTCTTGCTATTAAAGAAATTAGGTTTATTGAATTCTCTATGGGGAATTATCATTCCGCCTGCTGCAACCCCAACTGGTGTGTTTCTAGCTCGTCAATATATTCAGACAATTCCGAATTCGTACATTGAAGCGGCACGAATGGATGGCGCAAGCGAATTACGCATCTTCTTGAATATTATTGTGCCATTAGCCCAGCCAATCATAGCGACTATTGCGATCTTTTCGTTCATGTGGCGGTGGAATGACTTTCTTTGGCCATTTATCGTTATCTCATCGAAAAGGAAAATGACTTTGCAGCTTGCTCTAGCCAATTTCGTGGGGCAATTCCAGATAAATTGGGGAAACCTTCTTGCAATGACCGTAGTTACAATGATACCGATGATCATCGTTTTCCTTGCGCTACAGCGATATTTTGTCCAAGGGCTCAGCGCTGGCGGAGTAAAGGCATAGATATGCTATATGTGATAAAGAACCTCACTTCATATCATCTAGAAGGATCTAAAGCCATATTCGCAGGCGAGAATGGCCAGCTAGAAGTAGCTATTCATGCTTCCAATTTATTCTCGATTTTCTATGTTTTCGATGAATCAATAGTACCGCCAAAGATGAACATGCCACATGAGGCATTGCTTTCTTTCAATGATATAGATAATGATTTATCTTGGAATTGTGTCATTGATAAGGATAATCAATATGAGCTAATACATGGCTCGACAAGGATTTTGGTCGATAGAGCGACGAGCAGGGTCGATATTTATGAAAACGGTGTGCTCTTTCATGGTGGCGAGATTGGACATAAGGACTTGGTGGTTCCACAGTATCCTCTTCGGGTACAGCTAGGAGATACGCTATCCAATGCAAGGCAGGCTATATATGGCAAATTCAATTTTCGTCTTGAAGAAGCAGATGCTTTTTTTGGATTAGGAGAG
>MWDY01000212.1 GCA_002070755.1 Spirochaetes bacterium ADurb.Bin110
TTGCAGTGCAAAGTGGAATACCCGTAGATGGAGATCCGAGGGCTCCTCTTCCTTCCAGTATCGTCACTATGCGCAAAAAGCCGAGCTGGCCTCTTCTTTTAAGCCTCTTCTTTGCCGCTGCAGCACTTGCCATCCGAAGGCCTCTTAGATACTATCCATAGCAATATTTCATTATTTGAACATCATAGCGGGAGATGAATCATGGCGAAGTATCCGTTCAGAGATATCGAGAAAAAATGGCAGAAGCGCTGGGAGGAAGAACAAACATTCCGGGTATTGGAGGATGAGAGATTCCCCAAAGAGAAGCGCCGCTATGTGCTAGATATGTTTCCTTATCCCTCCGGTGCCGGGCTACATGTAGGCCATCCAGAAGGTTACACCGCAACCGATATCTATTGTCGATACCTACGAATGAGCGGTTACAATGTGTTGCATCCCATGGGATTCGATGCCTTTGGCCTGCCTGCAGAAAACTACGCCATCCAGACAGGTACTCATCCCGCTATCACGACTTATGCAAACATCGATAGATTTCGTTCACAGATCAAGGCGCTTGGTTTCTCCTATGACTGGTCTCGTGAGGTCATAACCTGCGATCCAGATTACTATAGATGGACCCAATGGATTTTTCTTCAGCTCTTTAAGCAAGGCCTAGCCTACGAAGCCGAGATGCCCATTAATTTTTGTCCTTCTTGTAAAACAGGCCTCGCCAACGAAGAAGTAAAGGATGGTCACTGCGACCGTTGTGGAACCAAAGTAGTCCGTAAACGCATCCGCCAATGGGTGCTCAAGATAACAGCCTATGCAGAGCGCCTCCTCAACGATCTCGATAAGCTTGACTGGCCAGAACCCATAAAGCTGATGCAGCGAAACTGGATAGGCAAGTCCGAGGGAGCGTCCGTCAATTTTGCGATAGAGGGATACGACGAATCCCTCGAGGTTTATACGACTCGTCCGGATACCCTTTTTGGTGCGACCTACATGGTGCTTGCACCAGAACACCCTTTTGTTCTCAAGATCACATCGCCCAGTCAGCGCAACGCTGTGGAAGCATATATGGAAGAGGCTGCTAGCAAGAGCGATCTAGAGCGAACGGATCTTGCAAAGGACAAGACGGGTGTCTTTACCGGAGCATATGCGATCAATCCCGTAAATGGTGCAAGAATTCCTATCTGGATCAGCGATTATGTGCTTATTTCCTATGGTACCGGCGCCATAATGGCCGTTCCTGCTCACGATTCGCGCGACTGGGACTTTGCTAAGAAGTTTGGTCTTCCTATCGTTCAGGTCGTTGCGCAGCCAGACGAGGCAGGACCTTTCGATCGCGAGCCGGAGAGCTATTTCGATGGAGATGGAATTGCGGTAAATTCAGGCCAGTTCGATGGGCTAACCACAGTAGAATTCAAGGAGCGTGTCGTAGCTTGGCTGGAGGAGAGGGGTGTAGCCAAAAAAACAGTGAATTACAAGCTTCGCGATTGGCTATTTAGTCGCCAACGCTATTGGGGAGAGCCCATCCCCGTAGTGCACTGCAAGAAATGTGGCATTGTGGCTATTCCAGAAGAAAGTCTTCCCCTCACTTTGCCAGAGGTCAAATCGTATGTTCCTACTGGTACAGGCGAATCGCCCCTTGCAGCCATTGCCGATTGGGTAAATACTACCTGCCCGCGGTGCGGAGGCCCCGCTACTCGCGAAACGAACACCATGCCTCAGTGGGCGGGTTCCTGCTGGTATTTCCTTCGCTATCTCGACCCAGAAAACCCAGAGATTTTTGCTGACCGTTCCAAGATCGACTATTGGATGCCGGTCGATCTATATGTCGGGGGAGCTGAGCATGCTGTTTTGCATCTGCTCTACAGTCGGTTCTGGCACAAGGTTCTCTACGATCTGGGCTTGGTAAACACAGATGAGCCTTTCATTCGGCTCGTCAATCAAGGCATGATTCTGGGAGAAGACAATCAGAAAATGTCTAAGAGTCGCGGCAATGTTATCAATCCAGACGATATCATCGAAAATTATGGGGCCGATTCAATGCGCATGTATGAGATGTTCATGGGTCCATTAGAAGTATCCAAACCCTGGTCGACCGCTGGGCTTGTAGGAGTCTCACGTTTCTTGGAGCGCATTTGGGCCTTGTCGGAGCGTCCTATCGTAGAGACTCCATTGAATGCAAGGCTCGAAAAACTTCTACACAAGACTATCAAGAAAGTTACGGAAGACACCGCAAGCTTGAACTTCAATACTGCGATCTCACAGATGATGATATATTCCAACGAACTAGCAAAGCTAAAGTCCATCCCGAGCGCTGGATGGGAACCATTTGTGCTTCTTATTGTTCCATACGCGCCTCATCTTGGCGAAGAACTCTGGGAAAGGCTCGGCCATAAGGAATCGGCATCGAAAGCTGCCTGGCCTGTATACAAAGAAGAACTCACTCGCGATGAGGAGAAAGAGATTGTAGTCCAGATAAATGGTAGAGTGCGCAGCAAGTTTCTGGCGCCCGCGGGAACACCGCAAGAGCAAATCATCGAAATGGCAAAGCACGCCGAGAAGATTCCTAACTGGCTAGAAGGAAAGGAGATTGCAAAGGCGATAGCTATTCAAGATAAACTCGTCAATTTTGTGCTAAAATAATGAAATTGCACGTAAATATAATAAGCATTATCTGGATGCTAAGCTCATTCATCGTGCTTTTCGATGGATGGTTATGTTTGTCTCGTAAAAGAGTTAGAGGCTCTAAAGAATTTGCAATCGTCAATTTTACTATCGCATGGTATATATTCTTTTCAGCATTTGAACTCATGAGTGTCGAGCTCGATCAAGTATTGTTTTTTACACATCTTGAGTACATTGCGACATCTTTTCTCCCGGCTCTACTGATCAACTTTGTTTTGAAATTTCTCGATTATGATTCTCCTTATAATAAACACATATTGATTGCACTGAGCATAATTGCCTTCGCAGAAATGATTCTGCAGTGGACCACGACACACCATGGCCTGGTATATCGGAATGTTCATCTTCAGGCCTATGGTGATCTGTGGGTAATTCATTTCGAGAAAGGTCCTATATATATCTTGGGATCCATTATCCAGGAGTTGTCGATAATTGGCTCGTTGATATTATTTATGAACGCGTCCAGCAAAGCAAAGGGGACTCTAAAAACTCAGCTTTCCTTGATAATAATTGCATTGAGCATCCCGTTTGTGTTTTTTTTGCTCTATATTTTCTCGGCAATTCCTGTACCCTATGATATCAATCCTTTTTCATTCACCTTAGTGAGCATTTTTACGACTTTTATGCTTTTGCGCGTCGATATGTTAGAGTTCGCCCCCGTAAAACAAGGACGGGTTTTTATGTCCATGAGAGAAAGCTGTGTCATCGTTGATGAAAATGGTCGCATTGTCGATATGAACCAGAGAGCAAAGGAGATGTTGCCATTTTTGAATTCTGGCGTCATAGGACAGAAGGCTTTAGATGTTTTTGCAATATTTCCTTCTCTCATCGAGGCTATGATACATCGTGAAGAACAGGAAATAGAATTGAATGCCTCGTCTGTTGGTGGACCAGAATGGATTCTGTCAAAGATATCGCCGCTGAATGATGATCGTAAGGATAGCATCGTCTATGCAATTTTCTTCGAGGATACGACAGAACGGCATCGCATGCTGGAAAGTCTTCAATACTACGCGACGCGTGATAATCTTACGGGCCTCTTCAATCGTCGATATTTCTATGAAGCAATTAAGCCTGGCATCGAAGCGAGCATAACCAAGAGTTCTGAAGTCAGCATTATCATGATAGACATCGATTCATTCAAAGAGGTCAACGATACGTATGGCCATGCGCTAGGCGACAAGGTTTTGCGTTCTTGTGCTAAGGTTCTTGCGGCGAATGTAGAATCAGAGCCAGATGCGATAATAGGTCGATTCGGGGGAGATGAATTTATTGTCTTCCTGCCCGAAGCGAGTCTAGAAGAGGCTCAGAGAATAGCGGAAAAGCTTAGGCTT
>MWDY01000213.1 GCA_002070755.1 Spirochaetes bacterium ADurb.Bin110
CCTGATAGTATCTATGCAAGTAAGTTCTCCGTTGGAGAGCTAGAGCAGGTAGCATGAAGGGAATGATCCACCTTAAAACCATCAACAAATGGTCTTGACAAAGGGGCGCAGCCCCGTCCCTCATTTTAACATCTATCCCTAAGTAATATTAAGGCATAGGGACTCTATAAGCAGATTACCTTGGCATGGCGCAAATCAAGTACATCGCCATTGCCAATGTTATGATTATCCATGTATTCATCAATAATATTGATCTGATTATGCTAAGCAAGCTCAAGTTGGTCCACGGATACACCATAATCATTCAGGATACTTTAGCAATCTTCTGGTTTTAGAACATTTGGTACAAATGGTGAACGCGGTTTAGATATTTGCTTAAATATGCAGCATTAGCCTCATCTCCACCTTGAATATTTGCACTTGTCCAGATTGGAGGTTTGAAACCATTTGCTAGAAGTATTTCAGCAGTTCTAATAAAAATCAGATTTGCAGCAAAGCATACTGCATAAGTACTAGTCGCGCCAAGAGTCTGATCAATTCCAGCTAGTCTTATCACGGAATCGCCAACGGGGACATGGACATCAACCACAACCTCTGATAATTCATAGAGGTTTTTGTTACTTGAATGCCGAGCTGCTATTCCTGCTGGTACTTGCTTAGAAAATTCTGGTGAAGTTATCGATATCACATGAGCACCCATTTCATTGGCTCTTAATGCGGTCTCGATAGTGATAGCGTTAATTCCATTTACATTTATGATGATCAACACATCATCTCGCCTGACACCATAATACTTTAAAATGGGAACAGCTAATCCTGCTGTTCGCTCAATATTGGGATGACTGTCTATAAGCGAAAGACCAGCTGGAAATAAGGGATTGACATTAGCAAATCCTCCTGCTCTCCAAAAAACCTCCATTGCTCCCATAATGGAATGGCCGCCACTGCCAAATACATGAATTAGTCTGTCCTGTATTACTTTCTCCGCGACAATAGATGCTGCTTTGTCAATAACGGCGCTTTCCTTTTCAGCTATCTCCTCCATAATTCTGGTAACTCGTTCCAGATATTGTTCTGTTAAGCTCATGTTCTCCCTCCCTTTAAAAAACCAATTCATAAGATTGGGTCCAAATGAGGTATTCCTACTTGGCAAAGCCTAGATCATGCAGTTACTATAATCGCCCTAGCCTACTGGACTGCATTAGACTTTTTAGCTTTCTATCTGTCATAAATTCAATAAAGACAACTTGCTCTTATCAAAACAGATCAATACCACCGAGAATTGTTCTTTCCACTTGAAGACGGCTATCTCCTTTTTTATATTTAAAGATACAAAGATTGGCCCGTTTCCCTGCAATGAAATCCTCATATGCTTTTATATCTAATCCAAGATATTTAGCCGGCTGTCTAGTACACAGAGAAATGGCTTGCAATAAAGAGCAACCAGTAAATTCCATAAATCGAACTATGTCCCAATCCAAGAGATGTGCAGCTCCAGCTAGTACTGTTGTCCCGGGTAATCCAAGATGCCCATCTTTGAATACTTCTACATCAAGATCGCCCCATTTATAGATTCCAGGAGAATAACCTCCCAATAGAGCGGCATCGCTCACTAAAATCAACCTTTTCAACCCTTTTGTACGTGCAAATACTTTCACAACCGACTTCGGCAAATGATATCCATCACAAATAATCCCAGCATACAATTCATCTGCTGCGAGCTGTTCCCATATGTAGTTGCGTAAGCGCGGGATTAGTGTATGACTGCCATTGCCAAGATGGGTCGAAATAGTCGCTCCAGCATCTATAGCATCGTGGATCTGTTCAGGGGAAGCAGCTGTATGGCCAATCGAGACCTTCACTCCTTTTGCGACGGCAGACTTGATAAAATCAAGTGCTCCTCCTACCTCGGGGGCTACCGTAACTAATTTGATCAAACCTTCCGCTGATTCTTGCCATTCTTCGAACAAGCGGAAATCAGCTTCCCTCACAAACTTCTTGTCATGCGCTCCTCTTGGGCCATCTTCTGGAGAAATGAATGGCCCTTCTATATGGAAACCAATTATTGAATCTCGAACAATTTGGCTATTGCGCATGGCTTGGCAGGTTATCTTAAGGTTTCTAAGTAGTCTTTTATGAGGCATGGTCACAAATGTGGGCATATGATGAGTAGTCCCTGATTTTGCCAAATGGGATACTAAAGCTATTATTTGATCGGATTCTAGATTCTCTAGACTATAGTCGATTCCTAAAAATCCATTCACCTGCATATCTAGGAATCCTGGGCTTATAAATGACAAATCCTTAAGGCACTCAATATGTTCGACATTGGCAATGCAGCTGTCTTCAACAATTATCCTGATTGGATTTTCATCGAAAACTGATTTTCCAATAATTTCTTGCTTTTTCATTGATAGTCTCATTCATCGCAGATGCTTTACACGTTCGTTGTAATGCTCATGCCATTTTTGATTTATTGCATCGCCATCGACAAGATTAGCACTTAGCCATACTGGAGGATTGATGCCTTTTTTCACCAGTTTCTCTACTGTGGCGAGCACGAGTAGGTTTAGACAATAACAATTGAGAATTGTTGAAGTTGCTCCCACAGGTTGGCTACACCCATCAATGGTTACACAAGCATCTCCCAGAGGAAGATGACAATCGACGAATACATCGACAATTTCGTGGAGATTAAGGCCTGATGAATGACGCATCTTTTCACCTTTTGGAACGCTCAGAGCAAAACTTGTACTCGTTACGCCAATCGTCTTGACTCCCATTTTTCTTGCTTCCAAAGCCGTATCGATTGTCATCGGGTTGATGCCATATGCATTTACGATGATCATAAGCTCCCCTGGTTTCACTCCATACGATTTGATAATGCTTGGTGCCAGACCTTCTGTCCTTTCCATCCAATTCGAATGAAGCGCTCCATTGCTTGGCATAATGCTTGGGTCCAATAAGGGATTGATATTTGCCAGACTGCCCGCTCTCCAAAATAATTCCATAGCGCCGATGGTAGAATGACCACCAGTCCCTATGATGTGAATTAGTTCATCCTTTTCTACGCTAGCAGCCATCAAATCAGCTGCACTGGAAATTGCACAGTCATATTCATTGTCGATTAATTCAAATGCTCTATTAATAGTCTGATGATACATATCAATATACTTATTCAATTTATCACTCCTTCCAATTAAACAAACCTTTGTTGTCTTTAGACAGAGATCAATGAAGCTGAATCTTCATCCAAAATCAAATAACAATCCTTATGGTGATTCAAAATACTTGCGGGCACCAAAGGTGTAGGATCCTTGGCCTCCAATGTTGCCTTTACCGCTCTAGCTTTGCGGATACCAGGTACAGTACAGATAATGGTTTTGCTTTGCATTATCTGATATACGGTCATGGAAATGGCTCGTGAGGGAACCTCATCTATAGATCTAAACCACCCCTCGTTGACCTGTTGGCGTTTACAATCGTCGTTGAGATTGACCAAGATATAAGCTTCTCTCGTCTTAAAATCAGCAGGAGGATCATTAAACGCAATATGACCATTTTCACCTATCCCTATGAATGCTACATCGATTGGTTCTTCGCGGAGCGCATCGGTTAGTATTTTGATATTTTCAATGGCATCTCCTTCACCATCAATAAAATAGACTCTTTGAGGATGTGTATAGTCGACAAATCGTTCCTGCAGGTATTTACGAAAACTAGCTTTATGCGTAATTGGCAAATCACAATATTCATCGAGATGGAACATTGTCACTTTATCCCAAGGAATATCCATCTTTACAAGATTGGCCAGCATCGAAAATTGAGATGCACCAGTTGCGAGAATAATTCTGGCATAGCCCTTTTGACTAATCGCTCTCTTAATAGCTGCGGCTCCATATAACGCTGCAGTCTTGCCTAATTCTTCTTCATTCTTTTCATTGTATATTGTCATATACTTTAAATACCTTTAACCTATTCTTGATTACCAGAGATTGCCCTCATCATTAAAGATAAGTTCTCTGGGTTCGCTCAATATTTCAATTTGAGGGTTTTTCTTGGCATCTTCCAGCATGCTCTCGGATATCTCAAATTTAAAAATATCCAATGTATTATGTAAATGCACCATCCTGATATGTTCCCTATCGACTCCTACACTGCCGCGGATACATGCTGCTATCGCGTAATAGTCATTCTTGAGTATCATTGGCAAACGCACGCCATCGTATATCGTAGATGTTATTGCGTTTACATAGCTATTTTCGAGATTGCATTTATCAAACATTCTCTTAGTGCAAACATCTGCCCACCCTGCGCCAAGCATGCAACCATGTGTTTCATCAGAAAGATCGAGAATAGCTATTTTCTGGATAGATTCCTCACAAGTTTTATAGGGAGTTCCAAAACGAGTAGTAATATATGGATCCATTCCATCTCCACTTATGTTTTTACCAATTTCATCCAGAATCATCACTGCGATATTTTTGAATAGAATCCTTGGAAGTAAGGAATAGGCCTTTTGCAAAAGCTTTGGTTCTTCTTGAGGAATATCTCTAGCTGGTATCATTTGAATCATGCATGTCTTGTGATAGGCATTCTCGAGAATTCCCACACCGAACAAAATATTGCATTTATTCAAGATGACATTTGCGAACATTGGTATGTATTTAGCTAGATATCTAGCTCCAGCATTGTGGCAAATAGCAGCCCCATGCTGTTTGCCAAGTCCAATAGTCATCATTTTCATTAAGCCACTTTCGTACTCACCTGAGAATCCTGAATGTGGCCTAATCTTCCCTATTATAATTATGCCATCAGCATCATTAGCATATTTATCGACATGCACCTCATGTCCTTCCGGAGAATAACCAACACACACCGTTTCCATAGTGGCCTTAATTGGACACCCAATGCGTTCTTCAGTAATTCCATATGATTCGATAATTCTACGTTGACCGTCAGCTGTACCTCCTCCATGGCTTCCCATTGCCGGAATTATGAAAGGTAAAGCTCCAAGTTGCTTCAATTCTGCGACAATCGATCTCAAAATCAGGTCCAGATTGCTAATTGGGCGGCTACTTGCTGTCAGCGCTATTTTCATGCCGGGCTTCACGGTATCGAAGATCCCTGGCTTAGCGAATTCTTCCTTCAAAATAAGTTCGATATCATTTATCTGATTATCCTCTAAATGCTGACAGATTTGTATGAAACGAGGTATTTTCACATTTCCAATTGCTTCATATAGACTTCCGCCCATTTATCGCTTCCTAATATTACTCCATTAGAATGCCGAGAGGCCTCGAAAAAACCCGTACCTATTTTTGTTTTGGATAATTAATACTCTATTTCAATTACCTTACCTTTAAGTGCACTTTCGTGAGCCTTTTGGCACATAATTGTTGACACTAATGCTTGATCACCAGTAGGATACTCAGTTTTTAGATCCTGAATTGAGATGTTATGCTGCTTCATCATATTCACAAGCCGCAAAAAATAGAGCATAGACTCGATTGTATAGCCAACAGGAGTTTGGCCAGCTACTGGATCGTCACATAATAATTGGCCATATGGGTTTATTACCTCATTGGTATTATCACTTTCATATGCAGCTACTATTCCTCTGTCTTGGCTATCGACTTCTTGTAATCCTTTGGTACCTACCAAGCGGATTTGCTGATTCACAATTGAGGCAAAGCTATTGGGAAGTATCCATGATGCATCGACAGATACTGTAGCACCACTAGGGAATTCGAACTTCGCCTCTAAAGAGTCATACGTATCTATCCCCATTGATGCAAGTTTTATCTTATGACTCGTAGCGTATACTTTATTAGGTTTTTCTCCAAGCAGCCAATAAATCAAGTCATAGAAATGGACACCTAGGAACCATCCAGGAGAACTATTATTAGCCCAAGTCTTGAACCACTCAGTAGGCACCAAAATCTTATCTTCCATACAGACATATCCATACTCAATTTGCCCCAATTTTCCTTCCTGGATTGCTTGCTTGAGCTGTACATGGGCTGGATCAAAACGCTTATGAAAATCAACATATAACATAACATTATTATCTTTAGCAGCTTTAATCATCCGTTTTCCCGCTTCTATATCGGTAGATAGTGGCTTTTCTACTAGGATATGAATTCTGCGTTTTGCAGCTTCGACGACACAATCCTCATGCAAATAATCAGGCGTAGCAATAGCCACAGCATCCAATTTTTCCTTGTCAAACATTTCGTTGTAATCAAGATACCCCTTAATGCCAAACTTATTCTTGATCTTATCTATAGCGTCCTGTTTGACATCCGCTACTGCGACAAAATCTATTTCCCCTCTTTTGTGGGCGCTATAATAAGCGCTGACGAGAACGCTTCCATAGATACCAGCACCAACAACACCAACTCTAATTTTCATTTTATCTCCTTTCAATGCATCTAATAGCAACTGATCAGGCCAACCCCAAAAGTCTTGGGAGCCACATTGTTATCGGTTCCACATATGTTACCAGCAGCAAAGTGATAAAAAGTGGGATCCACCATTTTGATACCATTTTAACAACTGTGTTGAATGGTAATCCGGATACTGTTGAGAGCATGTAGAGAGAAAATCCTACTGGTGGAGTCAATAGGCCTATCATCATATTTAGAGTCAAGATAACTCCCATATGAATAGGATTTATTCCCGCGATAGCCATCAAAGGAGCAAAAATAGGCAAAGTAATCATGATTGCTGCAACAACTTCTATAAACATTCCAAGGATCAGAAGGATCACATTCATAATTAGGAGAATTAAGATTCGGTTTGTAGTAATGGAGAGTATGAATCTTACAACTATTTGATCCACTTTCTCATAGGTGAGTATCCATGCGAAGATAGACGCTGTCACAACTACAGCTATCGAAGGGCCGACTTGCTTGACTGAAGTCCACAACAACTTTGGAATTTCCTTTAATTTTAGCTGCTTGTAAATGAGGCTTGAAACGAGGAGGCCATATATAACAGAAACAAGAGCTGCTTCGGTGGGCGTGAAGAATCCTCCCCAGATTCCACCAAGAAGGATTACTGGAAATAGCAATGCTGGCAATGCGCCCCAAAAAGATCTTATAATCTCCTTAAATGTAGCTCTCTCATGCCTCGGATAATTTCTTTTTTTTACAATAAAGTAAACATATATGGACAATACAAGGCAAATAAGAAGCCCAGGGCCTACTCCGGCGAGGAATAATGCGCCGACAGAAACTCCAGCCATAGAGGCATATATAACAAATGGTATGCTTGGAGGGATGATTGGACCTACAGTAGCACTGGCGCCAGTAACGCCGATAGTAATATCATCATCATACTTTTCATCCCTCATCGCCTTCATTTCAATAACTCCCAATCCACCGACATCAGCAAGAGCAGAGCCGCTAATACCAGAAAAAATAAGACTGGCAAGAATATTAACATATGCTAAACCGCCTCGAACATGTCCCACTAGCTTTAAGCAGAAACCAAAAATTTTGTCTGTAACTCCACCATTATTCATAACCTGTGCTGCAAGAATAAAGAAAGGAACAGCTAAAAGAGTGAAAGAGTTAGGAGCATCCATCATTTTGCTCATTACTGTGATCATCGATAGGTTGGTATTCAAGGTAAAATAGACTAGCGAAGAGCCAAGCAAACAGAGATACAGGGGCGTTCGAATTACCATTAAGATCAAGAAAGCCAAAAAAAACCAAACTATGGGCTGCATAGCTGTTACTCCTTTTCTGCGATACAAGTATCTTTTACTTTTGATGAAAATAAAGCCTTTACCGCACTAATTAGCTGAGTCCCTTTGTGTAAGAGACATAAGAAAAAACCCACAGTCATCGAAGCAGCAATAAGCCCCATCGAAATTCCAAAGGCTGGAGACCTTATAATTTTTTCAAACTTTACAAATTTTATTGACCAATAAAACACTAAAGAAAACATTACAAATTCAATAGCTCTTTCAATAACAATTAAAATCAAGTTGGCTTTTCCATGCAAGAACTTGACGAATATGTCCACAAAAAAATGATCTTGGTATTTTTCCCCCATAGGGATAGCAAGATAAACACACCATACATAGCAATATCTCGCTAGTTCCTCTGTGTACAATAAAGGTTTTTTTATTATCAACCTGCAAATAACCTGAGCTGCTATAGAAATACACATGATAGCAAAGAATAAAGGTGCTAAATAGTCTTCTATTAAATTGAAGAATGACATTAGCTTTTTCATATTATTTCCTTTAAACCTATAATTATATGCAGGCAAATATAGGTCATTATTGATGTTGTGGCTGCGATGATAAATAATATCGCAACCACAACATTAGGTCTTTAGTTATTGCTTTTTATAGGAGGCCTTAAATGCCTCAAGCGCATTGATTTCTTTTATCCAATCTGCGTTATTGCCATATGCTGCTGTAATAACCTTTTTTGCATTCTCTCTAAATGGTGTTAGATCTGGTTCCACTATATTCATCCCTTTTGATTTGAGGAACGCTAGCCCATCAACAGTGCTCTTATTGATTCTTTCTTCAATCACTGGCCGATATTTTGTAAGAGCAGCAGTTATAATATCCCTCTGTTCTTGGGTTAGGCTTTGCCAGATCATTTCCGAGACATGAACGGTCCCCATGTGGACAGAATGCTTAGTTAGAATCAATGTATTTTGAACCTCATAGAATTTTTGTGCGATTATTGTCGGAATGGGATTTTCTTGACCTGCAACAACGCCAGTCTGCAAAGCCATATAGAGCTCAGCAAAATTGATAGGAACCGGGCTTCCACCCAAGGCAGCTATTACCGTTTTGGAAACCGGAGTATCCATGCATCGTATTGCTTTGCCTGTCAAATCTTTCGGAGTTTTTACAACTATATTATTAGTAGTCAAGTTTCGGTCGCCAAAATACCATACATCCAGAGTTCTTACTCCAGACTTTTTTCTAATGTCATCAAAGATTCTTTGCCCCGCAGGGGACTCAAAATATGCATAACCTTGTGCTGCATCATCAAATGCATAGGGAAGTGACATAACCTGCACAGGATCATAAAAAGATGCCAAAATACTTGGACCAGAGGTTTCAAGCGCTAAAGAACCAGTTCTCAGCATATCAATAGCCTGGGCCTGAGTGCCTAACACACCGGCTGGATAGATGGTAACCTTTAGTGTTCCATTGGAATTCTTCTCAATTTCTTCAGCGATTAGCCTGGATACATCTGTCCATGGATGACCATCGGGCTCTGGTTGATACCATTTGAGCTCAACAACTTTTGAAGGCGGTGCGGCAAAAACAGATGCTGCTATAATTATACCTAGAAACGAAAACAACAGTCTCTTCATAAATGCCTCCCTATCGCCCTTTTGTGGCGATGATTATCATAAAGTACAGACCTGCATGAAATATAGAGTTATTTTAAGGCAGCAAACGTTTACTGTCAAGAAAAATTCGCATATTATTATTTCTTGATAATATATTTCTTGTTTAACTTTAATTTTCATATTAATCTCGAAAACCAAATAAAAATTTTCTATTAAAATATCTATTTATTTTCTATATTTTGATATTTTCTATATAAATTCCTATAGAATTATGCTAAGGTAATAAACCTAGAGATTCATATGGCAAATCAAGATCAGATGAAAAGAAGCAATAATAATAACAAAGCAACTATTGTCGACGTCGCAATCGCCGCTAGCACCTCGACTGCAACGGCTTCAAGAGTTCTCAGTGGCAGTAATTACCCTGTAGGAACTGAGACACGCAAACGAGTTATGGATGCGGCGAAAAAGGTCGGATATACACCAAATCTTATTGCCAAAATGCTCAGAACTAACACCAATGATGCAATTGGCATCATTACTCCCACATTTCAGAATCCTTTCTATATCGAAATCATTCAGGGCATTTCGGAGCGCGCTATTTCCTGTGGTTATGCTCCATTGGCTTTCAGTTCGCAGCGCAACCCTATTCTTGAACGCACCCTTATTGAACAAATGCTGCGGAAACGCATTATGGGCTTGATGATAGCATCCGTCGACACTACATCTAAATCGATCCAGCATTATATGCTCAAGGGAGGGAAAGTCTGCTTATTTGAGTCTAATTTTGAAGATCTTGATTCTTATATTCTTGCAAAAACAGATATGCTTGAATCGGGGCGAATTGCAATGAAATATCTATTATCGATGGGTCATCGCAATATTGCCATCGCTACGACTCCATTAAAAAAACAAACTCGGGCTCAAACTCTCATGGGATGCCGAATTGCCCTTAATGAAAGTAAACTTGATCTCTTAGAAGAAGATATCATAATAGCCCAATATGAAAAGGAGCTCAAAGATGGTTTATATGAATTCGAAATTGGTAAAGAAATGGTTCGAGATCTTCTTAATCGCAAAAAGAAATATAGTGCTATATTGGCCATTAATGATCTTATTGCATGTGGTATCGTAAATAAATTAAAAATAGAAGGAATTGATGTTCCCAATGAGATTTCCGTCATAGGTTTGGATGATATCCCATTATCTTCCATGATTACCCCTGCGCTTACAACTGTCCACATGCCTTCCTATGTGCTGGGACAAAAAGCTTGTCAGATGATGGTCGATGCTCTGGAAAATGATAAGCAGACTATTGGTTTGTCATTATCCATCCATTCTAAACTGGTAATACGTGATTCAGTAATCAAGATATCTTAAACGCTTAATTCTTTCCTATATATCGCAAAATGTCGCCAATTCATGCTTGCTACCCTATGGCGCTTGGTTATTTATAGTTAGGTTGCTTATGACATGCTTGCACAACATACTACTATGCTTTTTATTTGGCTCTTCAAGCTTCTTTGTGGTAGTCTCTACAATCTGTACTCGAATGAGCAGCTCACGGGCTTTTGCCTCTGGATTCTTCACAATGATGAACCGTCGCTCTGTTGCCTTTCCTTCATCGATGAGTACATCCTTGATCTCTAGCCCATTTTCTAGCCTTCTAAAGCGTCCTTTGCGGTGGAGCGCTTCTACTATAGTACCCTCACGACCGACTTTGAGCTTCTCTCCAATGATATAGTCCCCACACTCCTGTAGGAGAATCCTTCTATTGTCCGCGCTATTGAAGCCTGCATCCTCGACCATGATCACATGCCCAAGATTCCACTCTCCCAGGTCTTCTTTTACTTGTTCCACAATCGTCTGGTCACTGGTATTACCTGGAAATACCCAACAGCGTAGAGGAATACCTTGCCTCGTCACTGCAAAGGCAATCGAAACAAGTGGTAGTTCCGAGTGCCCATCCTTACTGCTGCCTCGCCTTAAGAGCCCTGAACAAGCGCTATCTTCCTCAGTCTCAAAGTAGATGTTTGTGGTATCGAGAAAAATGAGGTCGACATCGAGCTTTGTATTCTGCCACAGTTGGTGATAACATTCCGGTTTCAGTTCAGACTAAATGCGGAAGATTTAAACCGACCTCGACACCGTTATACCAAAAGTATTACGATATCAGCATAACCCCTGAACGCGGGATATCGATTATCTCAAAACAATACGCGATTACAGAGGTTGAGAAAAACTATGGCTGCTTTGCCCTTATGTCCAATGATATTAAAGATCCTATCGATGCCCTCGTAATCTATAGGTTAAAGGAACTTGCGGAGAAGGCGTTTCATAATCTCAAAGAACGGCTGAATATGCGACGCACCTCGGTTTCGTCGCAGCAAAACCTTGAAGGTAAGCTCTTTGCGCAATTCCGGGCATTGATATGCCTTTCGTATATCACAAAGCAATGAGCGATCAGAAGCTCTATAAAACAATGACAATGCAAGAACTTATCGATGACCTCGACATTATTGAATGTTTTGGGCATTCTGGCCACAGAACACACTGTGGTGAGATTTCCAAGAAGCAAAAACTACTTTACGCTGCGTTAGGCGTAGAAGCTCCTTCATTGGTATAAATGTTTGGGGAATTCAGGATGTATGAAGGATGATTGAAGGATATGCGAATAGCGAGCAAAATGACCAAAAGGCGGAGAGCTTGTAAAAGCCCTCTCGAAACCCTTGCGAAAGAGCCCGATAAAATGCCTAGTAACGACGGAAAAATCTATTTTTGTCCTCGATTCCATGTGAATTTCTATCATTCCTATCGAGGCGATACGCCGGATGAACGCGGCTTTGGCAAGGATATCCGCGTTATTCGCTCGATTCTTGATAGCCTCGATATGCTTTTCAAAGAGGGAATCGAGGTTAAATGTGCGTGGGATTTCGATAACGCATTCACCCTGGGGAACATTTTGCCCCGATTTGCACCAGATATCATTGAGCGGATCAAGGCAAGGACGCTCGAAGGCATTGATGAGATCGAGCTCATGTCCTGGAACAATGGGCTTCTAGCCGCGCATACACCGGAGGAGCTCAACTGTGCGCTTTCATGGGCTATTTCTGCGCCCGATGGTTCAGGGGCGCTTCAGATCTTCGGTTCGTATGTGCCGATTGCGCGGCCGCAAGAATGCATGTTCACACAATCGCATATCGATATCTACCGCAATGTAGGGATTGAAGCTGTCTCGCTGTATTATAGCGCGATTCCCTTCAATGCGTTTGGTTCATTTATTCCTGAGCTGTCTGCGCAAAAGCGATATAATCCTCTCACACTCAAAAATCCGGCAACAGGGTCGTCGATTCGCCTCATCCCTGCCATCAATCAGGGTGACCTGGCCGAATATTTTTTTAGCGCGGCACGCATGCTCAAGGCGATTCGCACCGAACAGCTGAGCGAGCCTCGGCAAGATGCCAAGCAAGGCGCGCACAGCATTGACTATGGAATTGATTACAGCATTGATTTGCAGGGCGAATCCATGAGCGCTTCCAAAGGCGCGAGCCAGCCCATCGATATGCTTGTGGTACTCGATATGGATGCGGACGATACGTTCTGGGCAGGTTTTGTGCCACGTTTTTCGCGTCGATTTGTGCCATCGTTCGGTGGACTTTATTCGCTTATTAAAAGCATCGCGCGTTTGCCCTTCGTTGGTTTTGAGCGCCCTTGGGAATACCTCAAAACTCATCCCGATAGAGGAGAGATTTCGATAGGCCAAGACATGGCGGATGGCGCTTTCGATGGCTATTCATCCTGGTCAGAAAAATATGAGAACTATGAGATTTGGTCGATTATCGCTAAGGCGCGAGCACGATGGGAAGCGGCGAAGGATATGATCGCAGCTCGAGGTCTGTCAAACGATGCGCCCTTGGCCGCGCTTGTCCAAGAAGCAATGCAAGCGCGGCTTCGTGCGTTGTCTACGACCCATTTTGGACTTGCTGCTCCCGTAATGAACGCGAAGCGTCTAGAAAAGGCCCGAGAGGCCGCGAATCGAGCGCTCGAGTGTACAGAGGCGTTGTATCGCGCAGTGAAGCATGAATGCACGGATGAATATACAGAGGCCCCAAAATACATAGGAGCCAAGGCGAACCTTTTTAAAAGCCCGGAGGTGCGACAAGCCTCGCGACAACCATTCGCTTTTGCAATTGACCAAAGCTGTGATGGACAGCTCACGCTTGAACCAGACCTTTACGGCCTGATACGGCTTGCGCGCGGGCCGCACACGGTGCCTATCTGCGCACCATGGGTTGAATATGGTCATCGAATTTGCAATTCGCGCAAAATTAATGTAAAGTTTGACGCGAGGAACTATGAGGCACATGGAATAGTTCCTCTATCGCACAAAAGAGCAACGATCGAATGGCGCCGGACCGCCAGGATGCTCAGCGCCGATCTGGTTAGCTTCTATCTTCATGTGCAGTATCCGCCAACTCCTCACCGCGGTTATAACCCAAAAAAGGCGGTGCTGCTCGGCCGAACATGGGACGCGCGGTGGCAACAGGTTGCCCCTTTTGAGATCATCGCATTTGAGAACGTGTCGCTTTCAACTATAATTCATGTGTGGAAAGAGGATTTTGCCGGCGCCATTATGTGCTATTCGCTTGATTATGTGGGCTATGGCCGAAATCGCTATCTTGCGGACATCAATAACCAGCTTACTCCCCAATGGCTTGCGCTCAGCGACGGGGTTCATGGGATTTTAGTTGCTCAGACGCCAGAACAAACCACGCAAGGACCCTTATCCCAAACCTTTCAGCCTTTTCAGAGCTTTGCTTTCTGTCCATTACGGCAAGACCTACGGAGTGGCACCCAGCGAATATCTATGTTCCCCTTTGGTGCGCTTTGGGGGCCACAATATCGATATCCGACAGCAGTAACAGGTCTTGGTCGCCTTGCGGCTATCTGTACCGCAGAACATCTGCATTCGTCCGCGCCGTCGTGGGAAGGGGGAACGCTTGAAGCAAGCCTTCTTATCGCGCTCTATGAGGGCGATGCACCGCCAGAACGCCTTCTCGCAGAGCTGTGCGAGTAGTATTGCAGACAGCGCTAAAAAGGTAATGTAAAATCGATTTGATGAAACCGCCGCGCGATGTCGCACAATCATCGCCCGATCACCGCACAATTGCATCGCACTTGATATATGAAGCACGATGCGCATAATGCGCGCGATGCGAGGCGTCATAGCTATTTT
Organism: Spirochaetes bacterium ADurb.Bin110; assembly: GCA_002070755.1. Next base: position 14,570 of record MWDY01000213.1, read on the forward strand.
CAAAAGACAAGCAAGAAGGCAGATCATGAAAGAAATAGATCATGTTAAACCCAGTGCCACACAGGCGCAATCTTTAGAGGGCGCGTCCGTGCAAGATTCAGTCTCCGCGGCCAGCTCTATATCCGCCGCCGAACGACCTGTTACTTTCAAAACCCTCATCGCCTATGGCGTTGGCGATATCTATGGAGGCGGCGCCTTCATGATTGTGAGCCTCTTTTATATGTTCTTTATGACTGAGGTTGTGGGGCTCTCGCCTGCGCTTGCTGGTCTCGCACTTGGCATCGGCAAAGTGTGGGATGCCATCACCGATCCACTCATGGGCTATATTTCCGACCATACGCGCTCGCGCTATGGCCGCAGGCGGGTATATTTCTTAGTGGGTATTGTACCGATCGCTCTTTCATTTATTATTATGTGGATTCGTATTCCGTCAGGCTCACAAATTGGCCTTTTCTTCTATTATCTCTTTGCCTATATCGTCTTTGATGCGGCGATCACCATGGTGATGACCCCTTATTCCGCGCTCGCGGCCGAGCTATCCGCGGATTACAAGGTGCGTAACCGCCTTTCGGGCGCGCGGCTTTTTTGTTCGGGCTTTTCCTCGCTTCTTGCTGCGACCGTACCAAGCATGATCATCAATGCATATAAGGCGAATCCCGCGCAGGGCTACCTCATTATGTCGATCGTGTTCGGTATCTTGTTTGCGGTGCCGTGGATTTTTGTCTTTCTAGGGACTTGGGAGAATCCGCACCTTGCAAGCACTTCCGTGTCGCGCAATTTCATGAAGGAATTCTTAAGCATTTTCTCGAACAAATCCTTTCGGATTCATCTTTTGATGTATATTTTTGCCTACTCAGCGATGGATATGCTGATGGCGCTCTTTACGTATTATCTCACTTATTATTTGCAAAGGCCGAATATCTATTCGATTGCGATGGGCACGCTGATGATTGTGCAGCTTTTCATGATTCTCGTGTACACCAAGATCGCGAATACCAAAGGCAAGCGTTTTGCGTATATCCTTGGCATGTCGATCTTTCTTGCAGGTCTATTTGCAACTGTGATGCTCTCGCCTTTGACGCCATTGCTGTTGCTCGTACTTGTCTGTGCGGTGATCGGACTCGGTACCGCTGGCGCGGTCTATATCCCCTATGCAATTTTGCCCAATGTCATCGATGTTGATGAACTCATGACCGGCCAGCAGCGCTCTGGCGTCTATTCAGGCGCAATGACATTAGCGCGCAAAGTAGTGCAAGGCGTCATTGTTATGCCGCTCATTGGATTTTTCCTCCAACTTGTGGGCTTTCAATCGAACCAAGCCCAGACCCCAGAAGTGCTCAACAAATTCCTTATATTTTTCCTTGTGGGGCCGAGCATTTTCCTCGTTTTAGGCATCGTCGTCGGAACAAAATTCGAACTCAGCCCAAAGAATAGCGAAATCCTCGTCAAAGAGCTCGAGCGCCTTCGCGCCGGCGGAAAGAAGGAAGATGTCGATCCAGAGGTCAAGGCCATCTGCGAAAAGCTCACTGGCAGGCGCTATGAGGAATGTTGGGCGCATGAATTCAATGAAGACCGTGGATGAACCAGTGCTGTGCGATTGCGCCAGGACCCTGTAATATTCTTCTTGATTGTCTTTAATAATTTTTTCGATGGGGAGATATTCGAATATTGGATTGTAGGTCATTAGGAGGAGAAGTGGTCTTTCTCGGACTTCCTTGAGCGACTCTTACAAGATGAAGTCGAACGGCGCGACTCCAAGCAGCTCTCGCGAAGGCTCATCAAATCGGGCCTCGCCGCCGAGAAGACCCTCGCGAACGCTACGAAAAGGCTTCGCCGATCATCACCTCAAACCGTAACTTCGGAGAGTGGCCCAGTGTATTCTCGAACCCACTTATGGGTTCTGCCGCCATGGACCGGCTCGTGCATCATGCGGTGAAATTCGTGATTGAAGATAAATCGTGCCGGGTTGAAAGTTATTCCGCTTAGCGCATTCTTTACTCAAGAAGCGTTGTTCGCTCCTGCAAATCTTTTTATCGGTATCATGAACACCGCGACTTCGGTAGGCATCACCGCAAGAATCCTCTCAGATAAAAAGAAAATGGACTCTCCGGAGGATGTCACCATTCTCGCCGCAGCCGTGTTCGATGATGTCCTTGGCATTATCTTCCTCAACCGAAATTTCTTATGTCATCCAGGATAAAACTAAGGTATTTTACGAGCTTTTCGTGCCCATTTTCCTTAGGGTCGACTCTAGGTTCAGATATCGTGCGAGAAAAACTTCTTCATGCGACCTCGCGCGAGGAAGTTGCTCACATACTTGGCCTTTAGTCTTTGTGCATCATGGCACTTCGACAAAACCATCATTCTTGAAATCTTCGAGGGATTCCGGCACGGTATTTCTTCTCGTGAAATCTGCGGATTTTAAATACGCTTCTATTGAGGTCGCGTACCCATTCGGATCATCCAAATCTTCTCGCGCGCTTCCCGCTTCTTTGAGTGCACGGTAATCCGCTTCTGTCGCATCGGCGGGAAGTCTATAATAGTGATTCTGCGCGCCGTTCGTTCCAGGAATACAGAGAATATAGTATCCAGTCCCTTTCGATACACCCTTTCCTACTACCGTCCAAACTCCTACAGTCCCTTCTGTCGCTTCTTGACAGAAGAAAGTATGGTCGTTTGCATTTCCTTCGACATAGAATCGTCTACCAAAATCTGAATCGGCAGAATTGGGTTTGTCATCATAGGTTGCAAATTCAAGTTCGATATCGCCGGTGCTACTGCCAAAACTTGTCAGAAAAATCTGTCGTTGAATTTTTGTTCCAGCATCGATCGATTCCTCTACAGTATAACCCAGAATGGCGTAGGTTTTCTTTCCATCTTCTCGGTAGGCGATAGTTCTATAATAGGTTTTTCCGTTCTCGATAGTCCCTTCTTTATCGTTGTACGCATGGTCGTAGATTTCAGCATCGGTACCAAAATCAAAGGGGCTTTCGATCTTGGCCGCCGTGATTCCTGTGGCTGAAGATTTTTTGCCTGCATAGAGCTGCGACGCTTCAAAGAGCAGTTTGTAGATATTGCCAGTATCGATTATCCCTTCGTCTTCGGGATACACATATTCACGGAAAATCGAGAAAAGTCCATAGGTCGGACTTCCAGATTCAAAGGATTTTCCTGCACCAAGACTAGAAGGAGCCCGCACGCTCTTCGTGGTCGCGACATACGGCGTCGTATTTTTCGATAATTCCCAAATTGTTGAGTTCCCATTAAAGACTGTATCAAAAAATTGACATCCAGAAAGCGCAAAAATGCACAAAACCAATATTAATCCTTGGATAAGCGCTTTTTTCATAATCCGCCTCCTGAGTGAGTCTTTCGAGCAAACCCTTTTCTATAATAAGTTTAAGTCGTCTCACATCAAAGTATACTACAATAGCTTTTTTTAATAATGTCAAGATGTTTTTTACATGCTTCAGTATAGTGGTATGTCGTCAAGACAAGGTAGATTATGCTGTCTGCCATCGTTAGCCCATTTTCTTTTCCTATTTTGCTGCGAATATGGCTAAATCACCATCAAGATTAATGACAGTACCTTGTAGGATGTGTACAGTTGCATAAAGCGCCTTATTTTCATCTAATTCAAGCAATAGTTTTTAAATGCTAGTCTTTATCTAATATCGAGCGACACCCAGTTTAGAACCCTTACCCTAGTTGATGTCTTCACCCGGGAATGCCTTCTAGCCTCCGTAGGACAATCGATCAAAGGTGTTGCTGTGGTACAAGCTTTAGAGCAACTGTGTAGACTACATGGTAAGTCAGGGAGCATTCAGATGGACAATGGACCTGAATTTGTATCGAAGGAACTGGACATTTGGGCCTAGCAAAAGGGCATAAAAATAGCCAAAATCTTATATATATCCGCACTACCCGGCGCATGGTATTGTCTGGTAGACTAGGTTCCAGGAGCAAAAACGCATGCGAACGCCGGAAATGCTCGACAATGTGAGCAGAACGGTAAAAGACGATCTGGCGGCGACCATTAAGAAGGGCGACAAGCTGTCTGTGGCGGCGGCCTGCTTCTCGATTTACGCCTACCAGGTACTCAAAAAACAATTCGACAACATCGCTGAACTGCGCTTCATTTTCACCTCGCCCACCTTTCTCAAAGAAAAAGCTCCCAAGGAAAAACGCGAGTTCTACATTCCGCGCCTCGAGCGCGAGCGCTCGCTATACGGCACGGAATTCGAAGTAAAACTCCGCAATGAATTGACACAAAAGGCCATTGCCCGAGAGTGTGCCGACTGGATTCGAGCCAAGGTCCAATTTCGTTCCAATCTGACCGGTGGCAATATAAGCGGCTTTATGAACATAGTTGGCGACGAAACAACCACCTACATGCCGCTCTACGGCTTTACCACTGCTGATATTGGCTGCGAACGTGGAAACAACATCATCAACCCCGTTAACAAGATTCATGTGCCCCTTTCCGAACAGTACCTTACCATGTTCGACCAACTGTGGAACGACAAAACGCTGTTACTAGACGTGACCAACCAGGTCATCGATGGTATTACCGCCGCGTACGAAGAAAACGCGCCGGAATTCATCTATTTCGTTGCGTTATACAATATTTTTAGCGAATTCCTTGAAGATATTTCCGAGGACGTCTTGCCAAATGAGGCCACCGGCTTTAAGGACAGCAAAATATGGAACATGCTCTATGACTTTCAGAAGGACGCGGCGCTTGCCATCATCAACAAGTTGGAGACCTTTAACGGGTGCATTCTTGCAGATAGCGTCGGTCTGGGCAAAACCTTCACCGCTCTTGCAGCTATCAAGTATTACGAAAATCGAAACCGCTCCGTTCTCGTGTTGTGTCCAAAAAAACTGGCGAATAACTGGAACACCTTTAAGGGGAATTACGTCAACAACCCAATCGCAACAGATCGCCTACGTTATGACGTTCTATACCACACCGATTTGTCGCGGGATTATGGAGAATCGAACGGTATTGACTTGAGCAGAGTAAACTGGGGCAATTATGACCTTGTCGTTATTGACGAATCTCATAATTTCAGAAATGGCGGCGAAGTGTACGGCGAAGACCGGCGCGAGAACCGATATCTCCGCCTCATGAATCGCGTCATTCGCGCAGGAGTAAAAACGAAAGTGCTGATGCTCTCTGCAACTCCAGTAAACAACCGCTTTGTGGACCTGCGCAATCAACTGGAACTCGCCTACGAAGGCAATCCGGATCTCATCAACACAAAGCTCGGAACCGTGCATTCCATCGACGAGATATTTCGAAGTGCGCAAACCACGTTCAACCAATGGAGCAAACTTGAAGAGAGCAAACGCACCACAGACGCCCTTCTCAAGTCTCTGGATTTTGACTTTTTCAAACTGCTGGACGGTGTGACAATTGCCCGTTCGCGCAAGCACATAGAAAAATATTACAACATGAGCAAAATCGGCTCCTTCCCGGAACGGTTAAAACCCCTATCGCTGCGGCCACGTTTGAGCGATTTGAACAATGCAATCAGTTACCGCGAGATCTATGATGAGCTCATGCAACTTAACCTCTCAGTGTATATCCCGACCAATTTTGTCTTTCCCAGCAAGATCAATAAATATGTCGATACATCGCTGAATATTAACCGTGTCGGCCGCGAAATGGGCATACGCCGCCTGATGAGCATCAACTTACTCAAGCGGCTCGAGAGTTCCGTGGCGTCGTTTAGGCTCACAATCGGGCGGGTCAAGAAACTTATAGACGACACTATTGCCGAGATAGATGCGTATGAACGCGGTGGCGCGTCCATCATTGATGCACAAGAGTTAGCTGGCGACGATGAGGACTTTGACGACGACGACCGCAATATGGATTACTTTACTGTCGAACACAACATCAAAATTGACCTTGCTGACATGGACTACAAAACATGGCGGGATAAACTTCTGGAGGATTCCGAAACTCTTGAACTGCTGAAGTCTCTCATTGATGATATCACTCCGGAACACGACACAAAGCTCCAAACCCTCTTGGACCTCATTCAGAACAAGGTGACACACCCCATAAACGATGGCAACCGTAGAATCCTTATCTTCTCGGCCTTTTCCGATACGGTCGAGTATCTCTACGAACATGTGAGCAGATTTGTGAAATCTCACTTTGGGTTGGACACCGCGATGGTGACAGGAGGAGTGGAAGGCAAGAGCACAATTAAAGGGCAGCGCGCCTCCATGAACGAGATATTGACCCTGTTTTCTCCCCTCTCCAAAGACAAGGTTCTGCTGATGCCAGACAATACTTCCGACATTTCTGTACTTATTGCGACAGACTGCATCTCAGAAGGCCAGAACTTGCAGGACTGCGACTACTGTGTTAACTACGACATTCACTGGAACCCTGTCCGGATTATCCAGCGCTTTGGACGAATCGATCGTATTGGCAGCCACAATGCGATCATTCAACTTGTCAATTTCTGGCCCGACCTGGACCTTGATGAGTATTTGTCCTTAAAGAGCCGCGTTGAGACAAGAATGCGTATCTCGGTTATGACGGCGAGCGGGGACGACGATCTGATCAATACCGAAGAAAAGGGCGATCTTGAATATCGCAAGGCGCAGCTCAAGCGGCTGCAGGAAGAAGTTGTCGACATAGAAGACATGCAATCCGGCGTCTCGATTATGGACTTAGGCCTGAATGAGTTTCGGCTGGACCTGCTCGACTATGTAAAGCAAAACAGCGATATGGACAGAGTGCCGTTCGGCCTGCACGCGGTCGTGCCTGCATCCCAGGAATGTCAGCCGGGTGTGGTATTCGTCTTGAAAAACCGCAACAACAGCGTAAACATCGACAGGCAAAACCGCCTTCACCCATTTTACATGGTCTATGTGGAAACAAGCGGCAATATCGTTTGTAATCATTTATCACCAAAAGAATTGCTTGATAAGGTCCGGCTTCTGTGCAAGGGCAGAAATACGCCTGTTGCGGATGTGTGCCGGGTCTTCAACAGCGAGACAGAGGACGGCCGGGATATGCGCACAATCTCGTCCTTGCTTACCGATGCGATCAACTCAATCATCGAGGTCAAGAATGAAAGCGACATCGACAGTCTATTTAGGCCAGGTGGCACTTCGGCGCTCACCAACAAGATTGGCGGACTGGATGATTTTGAGTTAATTTGTTTCCTGGTGGTTAAATAAATGTTCGGGCTCTCTCAATCCACGCGGGTCGACCGCCGCATCCCAAAGGAAAAACTCTACCTCAATGCAAAGCTCACCCCGCAGGTTCGAGATGCGATAAAGAACGATATAGAATCCATTATCTGGCGCAACAAGCTGGCACAGGACACGCTGGGCTTGAGCACTGGGCAGACTGTCCAGGAGATCGAGGTTTTTGAGGTCCAGCTTCGGCAAAAGTCGCTGGATACGCGTGTGCTGTCAGCCATAGCGCAAGCCATACCATACAAGATACTTTTTGTTCTAACGTTTGGCGGTGAGGCGCAGGCGTGGATAGAAGCTTCCGGCACCTTCTACAATACGGCCTGGTCTGCATTGGATGACTTTACGATTAGGCTCGAAGGGCTTAACCTAGATTCTGTGTATGAGAACCTTGCACGGCAGATAGCGGCTGACCATCTGGATGGTGCAGGCGACCTCGCCGAGGCTGTGGACCGCGACAGGCGGCGACAGAAACTGGAACGCGAGATCGCCGTCCTTGAAAGACGGATCCTGCATGAAAAGCAGTTCAACCGCCAGGTGGAAATGAATAACGAATTGAAACAGCTGCTGACAAAAATGGAGAGATTGAGATAATGCAGTTGAGCACAAAAACACTTGAAAAACTGCGAGAAATTATAAATGGCGACGAAAGTTCTAATCGAATGGATTATCGTTCTGGTCCCAAACTCGTTGCATTCTTTAACAATTTGGGTTTCAAGGATGTATATACTCAAGGATTCCCGTCGAGATGGATGTATACAGATGAAAAACTACAAAAAATCAATGGTACGCCTGAATTGGATAAGTGCATTCGTAACACATTCGCCGTAGTGAACTACATTGAGCGAATAACTGAACTAGATGCGCTAATTGCTGATTTTAATCAATATTTGGCTTTTGATAAGTGGGCTATTGTCCGTGACAACAACACTATCACTTTCAAACGACTGAATAAGGTTGTTGTAGATAGTGGGAAAAGCAAAACCTCTGATTTAAAAGAGGATGAGTTCCTCAAAATGACATTCAACGTTGATGTTGATTCGTTGGGACTGGATTCAAGTGTTAGCAAAATCATAAAGCTACGACTAAAAGAAGTTGAAACCTGCATCAATAGCGAGGCTCCGTTAGCGTCAATTTTGTTAATCGGTAGCATTATGGAAGGAATACTTCTCGGAATGGCAACAACCTATCCGCGTCAGTTCAATCAAGCGCTGTCTGCACCGAAGGACAAAGATACAGGCAAGGTGAGGGTGTTCCCTAGCTGGACGCTTAACAATTACATAGATGTTGCGTTCGAAGCGGGACTCCTAAAACAGGACGTTAAAAAGTTTAGCCATGTTGTCCGGGATTTTAGAAATTACATTCATCCATACGAACAGATGAGTGCTCAGTTTTCCCCTGATAAACAGACTGCGCTAATCTGTTTTCAGGTGCTGAAAGCGGCAATCAGCCAAATAGGAACATTCTGTAAGAACCAACAAGAAGGGTATCAAAAATGAATAACCTCAAAATGAAATTTGAAACCCCAGACCTCACCGCTGAGAACGTAGCAAAAATCGCGGACCTCTTCCCCGGAGTAGTCTCCGAAGGCAACAAAGTTAACTTTGACCTCCTGCGCACGATGCTGGGTGACCAGATCTTCAAAGATGAAGTCTATGAGTTTACCTGGGTTGGCAAGCGAGATGCCGTCACCGAAGCTGGCCGTCCCATCCGCAAAACCTTGCGTCCAGTTGTCGAAGATGAAACCACACCGACAGGTAAAGACAGCACCGGCAAGCCATATTGCAGCAGCGGCAGCCGCAACTGGGACACAACCGAGAATCTCTACATTGAGGGCGACAACCTGGAGGTGTTGAAACTCCTCCAGGAGAGTTACCTCGGCAAGGTGAAGATGATCTATATCGATCCGCCATACAACACGGGCAATGATTTCGTTTATCGTGATAACTTCGTGCGGGACAAAGATGAGTATGATGAGGAAGCGGGTGTCTATGACGAGAGTGGGAATCGTCTGTTCCGCAACACCGAATCGAACGGCCGCTTCCATTCTGACTGGTGCAGCATGATGTACCCGCGCCTTGTACTAGCCCGTAATCTGCTCCGCGATGATGGAGTGATTTTCATCAGCATCGATGATAACGAGTGCCATAATTTGAGAAAAATATGTGATGAGGTGTTTGGAGAAAGCAACTTCGTTAATCAAGTTGTATGGGTACGAAACTCAAGCGGGAAAACGGTAAGCAAACAACTCACAGTTAATATCGAATACTTACTGATATATGCAAAGAGCATAACATATAGCTTTGCCTCAATTTATAAGCCTTTAGCAGAAGCGACGCTAAAAATGTACTCAAAAGATGATGGTGATGGTAGAGGAAGATATCGACTTTTCCCTATGCAAAAAACGTCTTCACCCGGCCCCGAAACAACGTATGATTATATTGACAACACAGGACGCGTTTGGAAGTGCCCTCCAAAGGGATGGCGAATGAAAGAAAGTAAATTGCGAGAACTTGAAAATGATGGTCGCCTTTGCATGGATAATGGCGCACTATCAGAGAAGGCTTACTGGAATGAAAGGGCATCAGAAGGTCGATTAGCCGATACTTTGTGGGATGATATGCCAGAGAATAGTGTGGGCACAAGAGAAGTCGCCACATTTTTTAACAATACTGTGATATTTAGCAATCCAAAGCCAACAGGATACATTATGCGGTTATTGAAGATGCAGGCAATGAATCAAGACGACCTCATTCTCGACTTCTTCTCCGGCTCCGCCACGACTGCGCACGCCGTTATGCAACTCAACGCAGAAGACGGGGGCAAGCGCAAGTTTATCATGGTGCAGTTGCCCGAGGTGTGCGCCGACGATTCGGAAGCTGCCAAAGCTGGCTACAAGAACATTTGCGAAATCGGCAAAGAAAGAATCCGCCGTGCCGGAAATAAGATCAAGGCTGAGGCAGGGTTAAATGGGCAGGACCTCGGCATCGGTTTTCGCGTCCTCAAAGTTGATGACTCAAACATGAACGACGTGTACTACGCGCCGGCAGACTACTCGCAGGATATGCTGCGCCAGATGGAAGATAATATCAAGAGTGATCGTACCGATTTGGACTTGCTGTTTGGCTGTTTGCTCGACTGGGGCCTGCCGCTTTCCATGCCGCACACACACGAAAAGATCGATGGCTTCACGGTGCACACCTACAATAATGGCGACCTTATCGCCTGCTTTGACGAACACGTGAGTGAAAAGGCTATCCGTGAAATAGCAAATCGCAAACCCCTTCGCGCCGTATTCCGCGATTCGTCGTTCACAAGCTCGCCGGAGAAGATAAACGTATTTGAGATCTTCAAGCTACACGCACCGAATACGACTGTGAGAGTGATATAGATGTTTCAGAAGCCTCCCTACACGATAACAGAAAAAGCTGCGGATTTGCTCGCAAAAATAGTGGAAGCCGCCACCCGGCTCGAGCTGGGAACCGACTTCAAGCGCGACATAAGGCTCCACAGGGAGAACCGCGTACGGACAATTCATTCATCCCTTGCTATCGAAGGCAATTCTCTTTCTCTGAGTGAGGTCACTGCAGTACTTGAAGGCAAGGTAGTCGCAGGAAAGCAGACGGAGATCAAAGAAGTAAAGAATGCTTACGAAGCCTATGACAAGATTATGACGTTTGATCCTTACAATATCAATGACTTTCTTAATGCACATAGGCTTATGACAAATGGTCTTGTGAAAGAGTCTGGCAAATTCCGCAGCGGAGACGTCGGTGTCTTTGATGGAGATACCGTCGTTCACATCGGGGCGCGCCCTCAGTTTGTCCCTCAGTTGATGGCGGACCTGTTCGCGTGGGCCAAAGAATCAGAGCTCCATCCTGTGCTCAAGAGTGCGATTGTGCATTATGAAATCGAAACCATCCATCCTTTTGAGGACGGAAACGGGCGCATGGGACGGTTGTGGCAAACGCTCATCCTTGCAAAATGGAATCCGATCTTTGCCTGGATACCAATGGAATCAGTACTGTACGAAAACAGGCCACACTATTACGAGGCGATTGAGCAGGCAAGAAAGGTGGACGATTCTGGAGCTTTCATTGAATTCACGCTCTCTGCGATTCTCGATACCATCACGCTGCAAGTCGAGCACCAAGTAAAGCACCAAGTTAAGCATGCAGTCGAGCACCAAGTCGAGCTGAGCGATATTCAATATGCAGTTCTCAAATCGCTTGAGTACAAGAGCCTTTCTCGCAAAGAAATCTTTGCCGCAATCCGGCGGAATGGCGATTCACGCTCCTTCAAACGCATCGTCGAGCCGCTCATTGCCACTGGCTTGGTCGAAATGACTGTGCCAGACAAACCAAACAGTCGCCTTCAAAAATATCGGCTCACCCACCAAGGCAAAATGGCACTGAAAGAGAACATGCCATGAAACTACAATTCAGACATCAAGCATTCCAGGCAGAGGCGGCAAACGCCGTCTGCGACGTGTTTGCGGGGCAACCCTATCGTACTCCAACATACATGATCGATCCGGGGGCCGAGCCCAACATAGAGCCTGGGTATCTTGATCTCCAGCACGATTGGCACTTCTCAGGTTTTAGTAACGCGCCTGTCTCAGTATCTGACGAGGAAGTACTAGATCATATCCGTGTCATTCAACGCGCTGGACAGATTAAGCCTTCCGAGAAACTGGAAGGCCACTATAACCTGACCATTGAGATGGAAACCGGTGTTGGTAAAACCTACACCTACATTAAGACGATGTACGAGCTCAATAAGCGCTACGGCTGGAGCAAGTTCATCATCGTTGTGCCAAGCGTCGCCATTAGGGAGGGCGTGTACAAATCGTTCCAGATAACCGAAGATCATTTTGCAGAAGACTATGGTAAAAAAATCCGGTACTTTATCTATAACTCAGCACAGCTTACCGAGATTGACCGCTTTGCTTCCGATAGCTCGATAAATGCGATGATTATCAATAGCCAGGCTTTTAATGCACGAGGCAAGGACGCTCGCCGTATTTCCATGAAGCTCGACGAATTCCGTTCTCGGCGTCCTATCGATATTCTGGCAAAGACAAATCCAATCCTGATAATTGATGAGCCACAATCCGTAGAAGGCGCTGTCACAAAAGAGCGGCTCAAAGAGTTTACCCCTTTGTTTACCCTCCGCTATTCGGCAACGCACCGCCCGGACAGTGTCTACAATATGATTTATCGCCTTGATGCGCTGGAAGCCTATAATAAGAGGCTCGTTAAGAAGATAGCGGTAAAGGGTATTTCGGTATCGGGGAGCACAGCAACCGAGGGTTACGTGTATGTTCAGGGCATCAACCTTTCAAAAGGCAACCCGACCGCTACTATCGAATTTGAAGCAAAAGGCGCTTCCGGCCCTCGTAAAGTGACGAGAATCGTCGGAGAAGGCTATAACCTTTTTGACAATTCCGGTGGCCTTGATGAGTATAAAGATGGATATATTGTACTTCGGATTGATGGCAGAGACTCTTCGGTAGAATTCACCAACGGCAAAAAGCTCTTTGCAGGAGACGTTATCGGGTTTGTCAGTGAAGACCAGTTACGCCGCATTCAAATTCGAGAAACCATTCTTTCTCATATTGAACGGGAGCAAGAGCTATTCTCCAAAAACATCAAAGTACTATCGCTCTTTTTCATAGACGAGGTTGCGAAGTACAAGCAGTACGATGAACATGGCAACGCGGTTGGCGGCCCTTATGCCAGGGTGTTTGAGGAAGAATATAAAGCCATTATGCACAGTATGCAGATCCAACTCAAGGATTCCGACGCATATCTTCAGTACCTTCACAGTATTCCGGCTGAGCAGACGCATGCTGGTTATTTCTCTATCGATAAGAGAAGCGGGCGCATGATCGACAGTACCTTGGGCAATAGAAAAGAGCGCACCTCTGATGATGCCGATGCCTACGACCTCATCATGAAAGACAAGGAACGCCTCCTCGACCGGCGTGAGCCTGTACGCTTTATCTTTAGCCATTCCGCGTTGCGCGAAGGCTGGGACAATCCGAATGTGTTCCAGATTTGCATCTTGAAACAGAGTGGTAGTGAAGTACGCAAACGTCAGGAGGTTGGACGTGGCTTACGCCTTTCTGTCGACCAAGATGGTGAGCGTATGGACGAAAACCTGATTCCCAGGGAAGAAATCCATACTGTCAACGTGCTAACTGTTGTCGCAAACGAAAGCTACGAGAGCTTTGCCAAAGGTCTGCAGAGCGAAATTGCCGAGGCAGTTGCTGACCGTCCACGCAAGGTCGAAGCAAAGCTGTTCACCGATGACTTTGCTGAGGATACCGCCCTTGTTATCTACGAAAGCCTTATCGAATATGGTTATGTTAAACGCGGCGAATTAACCGAGAAATTCTTTGAAGACAAGAAAAACGACAAGATCGAATTACCGCAGGAAGCCGCGAACCGTACTGCCGATGTTATCAAGGTGCTAAATTCTGTCTACGATCCCAATGCGATCAAGCCAGAGAATGCTCGCAGCAACACTGTGCAAGTGACGCTCGACGAATCCAAGTTCAACAGTCGCGCTTTCCAGGAGTTGTGGTCGCGTATCAATCAGAAGAGTTACTACATCGTCAATTTTGATGAAAAGGAACTTGTGAGCAAGGCTATTGCAGAACTCAACGCGAAGCTGCGTGTTTCAAAGGTCTATTTCAAGGTCGAAAAAGGCGAGCAGGTAAGGACGATCGAATCCAAGACGCAACTAGTAGAAGGTGCTGCCTTTGTACGCGCAGAAGTGGCGCGGACGCCAGCCATGCCCTACACGGTTATGAAAGCGAGCAATTCGGTCCGTTATGACCTCGTCGGCAAAATCGTGGCAGAAACAGGGCTAACCAGAAGGGCTGTCGTCGCCATTCTAAAGGGTATTCAAAGGGTTGTTTTCGATCAATTTAGCGATAACCCCGAAGAGTTTATCATTCGCGTGGCAAAAATCATCAATGAACAAAAAGCGACGGTGATTATCGAACACATCACTTATGACAAGCTAACAGCTATGTACGGCAGCGATATATTTACGGAACCAGAGTTGAAAAAGGCGACATTGGGTGTCAACGCCATGGAAGCAAAGCGCCATTTGTATGATTATGTCCTCTACGACTCCCAAAATGAGCAGAAGTTCGCCAGTGCGCTGGAAGCACATGCCCACGAAGTAGCGGTCTATGTCAAACTCCCGAAAAGCTTCTATATCGCTACTCCCGTCGGCAAATACAGCCCGGACTGGGCAATTGCATTTTACGAAGGCACCGTAAAGCATATCTATTTTGTCGCGGAAACGAAAGGCGACATGGCAACGTTGGAACTCCGTGAGATCGAAAAAACAAAAGCTCACTGTGCCCGCGAGCATTTCCGCGCCATCAGCGGCGAAAATGTAAAGTACGAGGTGGTCGACAGCTACGATAAGCTTTGGGAAATTGTGAGCAAATAGAGGCTCCTGGCAAGCGAGGGGTTGTTGGGAAAGGTCCTGAGGATTATAGCTCTGGAGTATCGATCCTTAATATCGCTTGGGAATATTGCTTGACACAGTAAAGCGGCACACTACACTTGATATCATCAGAAGCAAAAATTTATTGACAGCATGTCGAGTAAACCATGTGTATCTATCCTGGCAGAAGGAGCAATTCAATGGAACTGAAAGATATCAGCAAAGTATTGATTGTTGGTGCAGGGACGATGGGCCAACAGATTGCCTTCCAATGTGCTGCTCATGGCTACGGAGTCACTATCTACGACGTTAATGCGTTCGCCTTGGCAGTGGGTCTGCATCGGCTCTCCGCCTACGCCGACGAGCTCGTGGCCGGCGGCTACATGGATAGGCAAACTGCCGAAAAAGCCGTTACGCAAATTGCTGCCACGACCGACGAGACGGATGCGGCCCACGAAGCGGACCTGCTCAGCGAATCGATTCCGGAAGATCCTGCCCTCAAGAGAAAGGTATTTGCCCGATTCAACGAGCTGTGCCCTAGCAGAACGATTTTTACCACCAATACATCCATGCTGATTCCGTCGGTTATCGCCGAATCCACCGGCCGGCCCGAGCGATTCCTCGCGTTTCATTTTCACCAGCCCGTCTGGGTCGGGAATGTGGCCGACATTATGCCCCATCCCGGAACCGCAACGGAAATTGTAAAGCTGGTCCGCGCTTTCGCCCGCTCCATCAATCAGATACCCATGGTGCTCCGCAAGGAAAATCACGGGTATGTTTTTAACGCCATGTACGGCTCTCTGAATTGTGCTGCGATTGCCTTGGTCGCCAATGGCGTCGCGTCGGTTTACGATGTGGATCGCGCCTGGATGGGAATCATGAAAATGCCCATCGGACCCCTTGGCATGCTGGATAATGTCGGCCTGGATACGGTGTTGCACATCTCGGAAACATCGAACGTCGACGGCAAGGACGAGCAGAACCGCACAAACATTGAATTCTTGAAAAAGGAGTACATTGACAAAGGTTGGCTGGGCACAAAAACTGGCCGAGGGTTCTATACCTATCCCAACCCTGTATACCAGGATCCAAATTTTCTGCTGGTCGATGAGAACTGAATGAAACCATCTTGTTGATTCTGAGTTATCTTGTTACTCTTATTCTGTCATTTTGCTCTATCATCAGCTTCCGGATCTTTGTTTCTTTGTCCCCAAGCTCCAATCGACCATCTGTCCAAAGATCACTGCACGTGCCGCTGCCAGCAGTTTTCTAGACCATAACAAATGCAAGGTGCTGGGGTGACCATTCTGTCTGACCACTTCACCTCAACTGCGCGCACAGGCTTTTGGTTGAGCGCCTTCATTTCTACGAGATCGACTTCGAGATCTTTGCCTTCCTTCAAGCGCGCACAGGAGAGAGAACTGTGCAGGCCTTGCGCATGGAGCCATTGCGCCCATATCGACGTCTCTGCAAGGTTCCCAACGGATAGGAGTCGACCAGGGACTTCAGACGAACCCTCTAATCCTTATCGATACGGCTATGTTTTTTCCTCATCGCCTATGCTGCGGCTGGCGTACCACCACGGGTTATCTAACGAAAAGCGCCGCAGTACTTCTTGTGAGGGTATTTCAAGCGATGCTTTTATAGTGTAGTTTCCTGGTACTTGTTTTGTCATAATACCTGGATTCCCGCACATTTATACCAAACGCGGGCGCATGGATTGAGCCAAGCATTATCAAGGACTTATCCCATAGCGAATGACAATTTTAGAGCCCGAAAATCTAATGGCTCAGCAATCAGACTATCCGCAGGCAGAGTTTTTACTGGACCTTTTTAGTTGCTGGCATAGAGCGCGGGTTGGGAGCCTTTACGACGAAGAACTCCAGAGTCTCGCTGCCTTCGTTGCGGATGTCCATTTTGGTGTGATTGATGTTTATATGTTCATCATCGATTATTTTTTCCATGATGAAATCATCGGTGTCGGCAAACTGGTACACTTTCTCGATCATGCCGATTGCTCCAACTTGCAAAAATCTGCTTTGGCTTTCCTGCTCAAAATGAATTTATGATGATGTTACGAGCCAAGGTCCTTCGCAGTGATCCATCGCTCTGGCAAAGAGCATGGCCTTAGCCATGGCATAGTCGACTGCTTCGATCAGCACGAGATAGTCATGCGAGAATTAAGCGGCTGTCTTGCCTTCTGGCAATTCCAGGATCGATCCAGACTTGACTCTTTCCACCTTCAAAAATCCCATATATTAGATAATTTTCTTCATCAACAGCTGTCAATGCCCTTCTTGCAACAGTCTATTTTGGCTTTTCTGCCCAAGAAAAGACTATAATCAATCGATCTAATCTGCAAAGCTAATACCCTCAGGGCCAATAATCGCGTTGATTGATCTAAGTCGGGCTGGGTCGATTTTTAGCTCTCTATTGAATGTAAGCAAGCCGTTTGTTTCATTGTATACGTCGTAAAGTTGCGTATAGCAATATCCACTAAACAGATCGGAGACCACAATGTCTCGCGTATATTCTTCGATCAGATCAATTATCGAATTGCAGTCTCGATTGGTGTACCATCCAAATCCGCCGTATTCGCTAAGAAGTATCTTTTTTCTCTTTCTGCAATCGATATCTCTGCTAGTTGAGGGGGCTCGCAGGAATATCGGACGCGTTTTGGTGGATACCCAATCGAACAAATAGAATGCCAACACCTTCCATTTTGAAAATCCAAACAAAATTCGCTGGTCATTTTCCGCTATTTTCTGATAGATCATTCGCGCAAGAGATGCGCTGCCTAGATAATGGTGGAAATCGACTATATCTGTATCGATGTGCTCCCATCCACTATTATCGATTATAGGACGAGAAGGGTCGAGTTTTCTCGTCATTGTGATCATTTTCCTTACAAATTTATCGGTTCTGGAGTTCTTCTTGTAGATTCCCCAGATTCCCCATGTTTCGTTGAATAGGATTCTGAAGATACAAGAAGGGTGCCCTGTATCTCTTTTGATAAGCTCCTTCAGTTCCTGCTCATATGCCCTAAATCCCCTTCTGGAGGGCAAATAGAACGAGGGCATTTCAAAACTCGTGAATATTCCAATTTTGTCGCACAGGAACTGGAAATATGGACTTTCGACTTTTTCATGGATTCGGGCACCATTATAGCCCATCATCTTGAGATTAAGGATGTCGTTTTGAATGATCTCCTTATTCTCTGGTGTATATGCTCCTTTTGGATAATATCCCTGAGCGAGCGCCATTCTTAGAAAGCATTTCTTGCCATTTATAAGAAAAGAACCATCGCTGTCGATATGCACGCTTCGCAGGCCAAAATAGCTCTCGACTGTATCGATGCATTGTTGCTCTCTGTACAAATCATATCGGATTCGGTAAAGGGCCGGATTATCCGGCGACCACAATGTGGCTTTTATCTCGGGAAAAGAACACTGAAAATGAAACTCTCCTGTATTGTTCATTTTGATCGGATGTAAGTCGATAATATCGCCATTGGGTGAGACTATTTCAATGTGAAGAGAATACTCGGCAATCTCAAGGTTTTCTGGGAAATCATCATCTAGCAGCGATGTTTGTATTCTCCCTCTAAGGATATCTGCATCGAAATCAGGATTCAATTCTCCATGCCTAAGATATACAGGGTCTACAATTTCCATCCAAATATTCTGCCATAACCCAGATATTCCTTTATACCACACATAGAAAGGCTTTCTAAGAAATGTCTGCTTTCCTCTAACTTGGAAGGGGCTATGGGAGTCTCGTACTATCAACTCGATTTTATTTGTGCCTTTATGAAGGGCTTCTGTGATATCAAAGGCAAATGATGAATAGCCTCCGACATGTCTTCCCACTTCGCTATGATTGACAAATATTTTCGTCGAATAATCGCATGCGCCGACATTGAGGATGAATCTTTTCTTTTTATCTAGCTCTGTTATTTCTAATGATTTCGAGTATTTGAATGTTCCCTTGTCTAGGAAATGTACGCCAGACAATTGACTACCGACTGGATAGGGTACCTGAATTGAGCTTTTTTCCCTTTTGTGTTCTATAGTCCATTTTCCATCGAGAGAAATCCATGTTCGGCGTGCCCAGGAGGGGTTGGGATGATCTTCGAAAATCGAATTGTTCCCTATAGATGAGAAATCTACGGCCCGATTCATGATTCATTCCTTTATTCCAGTCATAGCGATGCTTTTTACGATGTTTTTCTTAAAAAGAATAT
>MWDY01000214.1 GCA_002070755.1 Spirochaetes bacterium ADurb.Bin110
CATTGAGGCGTACTTTGAGCAGAAAATGCCCATTGTCCGCAATGCAGAACCTATTCAGAGCGCAGGTTTTCAAGCGGTTATCGAGCGCGCCGTAATGCAGTCGCAATCGGCGGGCAAGGAAGAGGTTCAGATTTCGGATCTTGTGGTCTCTCTATATGATGAAGAGCGCACCTATGCAGGTTATCTCATGCGTAAGCTCGGCATAAAAAGGCTTCAACTGCTCGAGGTGCTTTCTCATGGCATAAACGACGACGATATAACGAGCGACTCTCTTTCCGACGAGGAGGCTGAAGATAGAACCGAAGAAGGTGTAAGGGATAAACGCACTCTTCGCCCTGGAACATTAGAGCGCTTTGCGACTGAGTTAACAGCCCTAGCAACCGCTGGAAAACTCGAGCCCGTCATTGGCCGAGAGGCAGAAATTGAGCGCACTATACAGGTGCTCTCACGAAGGTTAAAAAACAATCCCATACATGTGGGCGATGCGGGTGTTGGCAAGACAGCTATTACCGAAGGCCTTGCACAACGCATCGCTGCTGGCAATGTGCCTCCTAAGCTAAAAGGATATACGATTTGGTCTCTCGACATGGGAGCACTTCTTGCTGGTACTAAATTCCGTGGTGATTTCGAGGAACGTGTCAAAAAAGTCATAGATTTGTTGCTCAAGAAAGAAAAAGCCATTCTTTTTATAGATGAAATCCACACAATAATCGGAGCGGGTGCGGTCACGGGAAGTACTCTGGACGCTTCTAATCTGCTAAAGCCTGCTCTAACTTCGGGAAAGCTACGTTGTATTGGATCTACGACCTACGATGAGTATAACAAGATCTTTGAAAAAGACCGTGCGCTCTCCCGACGCTTTCAGAAAATCGATATAGTAGAACCCACAATTCCCGAGACCGTGGAGATACTTAAGGGCCTTCGACCAAAATACGAAGAGTACCATAATGTGCAATACAGCGATGAAACCCTTGAAATAGCCGTAAAGCTTGCTGCTCAATTCATAACCGAGCGAAAATTGCCCGATAAGGCGATCGATGTCATAGATGAAGCCGGTGCTTTGGCCCGCATTCGTGCCGATAAGGAGAAGGATGAAACCGATACCGCCACAGTCGACATCAGCCCACATGATATCGAAGTAGTAATTGCAAAGATCGCCAGGATTCCCGAGAGAACGGTTTCTTCATCCGAAAAAGATAAACTCGCTACTCTCGAAGATTCTCTCAAACAGGAGGTTTTCGGACAGGATCAGGCCATCGAAGCTGTTGTGAAGGCAGTCAAACGCTCGCGAGCCGGCTTTAGAGCGCCCGATAAGCCAATTGCAAACTTTCTCTTTGTGGGTCCCACCGGTGTTGGGAAGACTGAGTTGGCTCGCCAGCTATCGAAACATCTTGGAATCACGCTGCATCGTTTCGATATGAGCGAGTATCAGGAGAAACATACGGTATCAAGGCTAATCGGTTCTCCACCTGGATATGTAGGTTATGAAGAAGGAGGACTTTTGACCGACGCAATTAGGAAAACCCCTAATGCTGTTGTTCTTCTCGATGAAATCGAGAAAGCTCATCCCGACATTTACAATATTCTCCTGCAGATAATGGACTATGCAACCCTAACGGATAATCAGGGTAGAAAAGCTGATTTTCGCAATGTCATTCTCATCATGACGAGCAACGCAGGCGCAAGGGATATTGGAAAGCCACTCATAGGTTTTGGCGAACAGCAGGTCAGCTCTTCAGCCCTCGACGAAGCGGTGGAACGTGCCTTTAGCCCGGAATTCCGCAACAGGCTTGATGCCGTAGTGCATTTCAACAATCTGCCAATGGAGATCATCGAGCGTATTGTAAAGAAGGCCATCGATGAATTCGCTATGCAACTGGCCGAAAAGAATGTGACCCTAAAGGTTGAAGATGATGTAATACGTTATCTTGCAATCAAGGGTTACTCCCGTGAATTCGGAGCACGCAATATAAGTCGCCTGGTTGAAGACCAGATAAAAACTGTATTCGTGGACGAAGTGCTCTTTGGCAAGCTTGAGCATGGCGGAATGGCAATGGCTCACCTAGAGAACGAAAAGATTGTCTTCGATATTTCGCCTCAAAAAGACTAAAAGCTGGGAGCTGCCTTGATGCGATGGATTGTCATGCCAGATCGACTAGATGAGGAGCAGGAATATCGATTTCCGCCAGCGGAAAGTGCAGCACCGAATGGTCTAGTATGCTACGGAGGAAATCTTTCACCAGGAGCTTTGATCTCTGCATACCGTCAAGGGATCTTCCCTTGGCCTTCCAATCCTTCTGTCATTCGCTGGTGTAGTCCAGATCCACGCTTTATCATTTTGCGTGGATTTTTGCATGTCACGGAATCGGCTCAAAAGGCACTTAAGAAAGCATTGAAGCCAAATTCCGAGTATGCACTCACGCTCGATAGGAATTTTCGAGAAGTAATAAGAAATTGCGCTGTAATGCCACGGGCTGAGCAACCTGGCACTTGGATTTTTCCTAGCCTCGTAGATGCCTACACAAGGTTGCATGAAATTGGTTACGCTCATTCGGTCGAAGTCTGGAAGAATGGCAATCTTGTTGGGGGCTTGTATGGGGTTAGTATTGGTACGGCTTTTTTTGGTGAATCGATGTTTAGCCTAGAGAGCAATGCTTCAAAGATTGGATTCCTCTCTTTGGCGAAGACCCTATTCAACCAGGGCTTTGAATTTATCGATTGCCAGGTATACACTCCCTATCTAGAACTGATGGGAGGCATCGATGTGCCACGTTTGATTTATCTCTCTATACTCGATGCTGCAGTTAAAAAACCAACCATGAAGGGGAGCTGGTCGAAAATGTTCTCCACTTTTCCTGAAAGAGAGCTAATTATATCTGCTGATAATAACCATGAAGTAATGGTAGATCGCCAATGATAGCAGATCTAAGATATTGGATCATCCATGATTGGATCATCAGAAAAAGAAGATCGGAATACTAATGAAATTACTTTTTGTACAATTACCTGCACAGATGCCCGACTGGAGTTCGGTTCCTGCAAATGTACCATTAGCTGCGGGATATCTTGCCTCCTATGCGGAATCAAAAGGACTGCTCTCTCGTCGGGAATGGACAATACTGGAGCCTCCAATAGCGAACTATGGATCAGATGCTTCTATCATTTCATCTATTGTTGCGCGTGAGCCTGATATTATTGCATTCACTCTCTATTCATGGAATATAAAGCGCAGTCTTTTCCTAGCTGAAAAACTTGCTTCACAGCTACCTCGCGCCCGCTTGATAGCAGGCGGCCCGGAAGTCGTCAAACCAATGCCAATTACATCGAAATCGCCTTTTAATAGCCTTATATACGGCGAAGGAGAGGAAGCATTTGCAGAAATACTGCAGGATATTCAGGAGCACAGGCCAATTTCATCTTTTTATAGTTCAGATAATCTCATAGACCTCAACAAATTGCCAAATCCATATCTGAGCGGCGCGCTCAATCTCGATTCGAATTTCCAGGTTCATATCGAGACAATGCGAGGCTGCAATTCGAGATGCTCATACTGCTATTACGGAAAGAACTATAAGACCGTCCGCTATTTCCCTCATGAACAGATTCTAGAAGTAATTCGACTTGCTTCAGAGGCAGGCGTTCCAGAGATATACATAATGGACCCGAATTTCCAGACAGGGTCTGATTTTGCAGGAAAGCTGCGCGATATCGCATTTGTAAATCATGCACATACATCTATTCATACCGAGCTCAGACTCGAAGGTCTTGATGAAGAGATAGCAGGCCTTCTGAAAGAAGCAGGCATTATCTCGGTCGAAGCGGGGCTTCAAAGCACGAATTCCAAGGCCCTGGAGGCGGTTCATAGAAGCTTCGATAGAAAAGCCTTCGAGCGTGGCGCCGAACTTATCCAGAGACAGAAAATCATAATAAAAACAGGTCTCATACTTGGCTTGCCATACGATGGCTATGAACAGATCATTGAAACCTTCGATTTTCTTGGTATGCAGGGGCTCGGTCAGGAGGCAGAGTTGTATCCCCTTTCGTTGCTTCCCGGAACAGAGATTAGAGAACGCGCTGACGAGTATGGCATGAGAGCAATGGACCCTCCTCCATATCTTGTGACCAGCACGCACTGGATATCCTATGATGATATGGTCGATGCTATTTCAGCCTTCGAAGAAAGCTTCGATGTAGAATGGGCTATGCCACCTGCGCCTCATTTTCAACTCTTCAAAGAAGGGTTCGTCTCTTTTATCGATATCCGAAAGCCCGAGAACATCGATTGGATGCGTCTCAATCCAGAAAAACTATCAAACTCCATCACCCTTTTAATCGATGCAGACGATCCTGAAATATTGTCCAGGGTAGTAAGAGCGGCTAGGGACTTACGCAAAGACAATCCCTATACCCTCTATCAGATTGTGCTTACAAGCGAGACAAGAATACCTTCTGAGAAACTTGTGGAGAGAATTAGAGATGCATTCCTGAACTCCGATCATTATTATGAGCTTTTGAACTCATTTTCCCCCGATCCGCAGACAAGTTATCAAACTAGGATATTCTTTGCAACAAAAAATTTCACCCTTGCGTATCGAGCCCTCGAGGAAGCGCAGGACATGGAAACAATGGTGATACTAAGCGGAAAGGGTGGCTACAATTCGGATCGCCTTTCCGAACTTCTGCCTTATGTAATTTTCGATAAATTATCGCTTCCTTTCGACCGACTTTACGATCTTATCTCCATTTATGCTGATTTTCCGCATATGTTAATCGAGGCACCGGAAGGACTCTTTTAACTCTTTTAAGACGGCAAACTGATTGACTTTAGAGTTTTATTCCATATGGCCTTAATACATCTTGGAAAGGTCTGCCTTCCAAATGCCACGCCCTGTCATGAGGTAAGACCGAATGTTGGCTACTGTGTCTTCGATAGATCTAGCCGAAGCCTGATTAGTCGACCCTCCCACATGAGGAGAAAGCACAACATTCGAAAGCTTGTATATTGGATAGCGTGAAGGCGCACCTACTACACCTGCGGCAGGGTATGTGTACCATGTATCTATCGCAGCTCCTTTTAGTACTCCATTCTTGAGAGCCTCGTACAAGCCTTCTTCGTCCACGATGGAGCCTCTGCCTACATTTACCAAGAATTTCCCATTCATGCCCATGAGCATATCTTTTGAAATGAGGTTTTCGGTCTCCTTAGTAGCTGGAAGCGCTATAAAAATTATCTCAGCTGAGTCGATGGCTTCCTGCAAAGTGGGCACTATGGCATCGAAATGATCTGGTAATTTGCCATCTTTTGTCCTGCACCACCCATATACTATGCAATGAAATGCCTTGAGAAGACCAGCCAACTCCTGACCTATGGCTCCTGTCCCTAGAATCGAGCATTTCCGACCATATAGACTGTCCCAGTTGTCTTCTGCTCCTCGATTGACCCAAAAACCATGCCATATTTCATTTTTAAGGTCATTGTGGTACTCGATGACTCTTCCATAAAAAGCAAGAGTTAGGGCAAGGGCCCTTTCGGCGACATCGAAGGCATTAGAGTGAACATTGTAGACTTCAATTCCACGCTCGAGCATCAATTGAGAAGGCAGATGGTTTACCCCCGTAAATGGCTGAAACAGAGCTTTAAGGCTTGTTGCTGCTTTGAAAACATCCGCCGGAATGCGCCCCGCAATGATTAAATCGAGTGAACCGATTTCAGGGGAATCGGGGGTAAGCCCTTCCAGCCATGTATGATCTGGGAATTCTTCCCGCAGTTGTTCTATGACCGTTCGCCAAATAGACTGAATTGGCATGAATGATCCAATATTCATGATAACCTCTCTTAAAATAAACTATATCATATATATGGAAGCATACTTAATACTTATATGCAAGCAATCTTGTGAAATTGTAGAATTTTTGCGATATAGATTGTGGAGACTCGGAATTTTTATTATTGATGCCGATATTCTTGAAGGGAGATATATAGAATGCAAAAACTATCTTTTAAGGCAGGACAATTGCTCTCTGCTATTATCGCCGTGCTATTCTTACTTGGAGGCTGTGCAACCTCCCCTGCAAAGAATAAAGAGGTTACTCTAAACGATCTTGTAATCCAAGGTGATTTTGAAGGTATCCGTAAGTTTTATTCAAACCAAGAGGAATTGAACAAACCTTCAAATAAAGAACCATATGTGGGGCTATACCCCCTTCATATCGCAGTAACACAGGGTAATGCACAAATAGCAGAAATCCTCATTGTGCTGGGCGCAAAGCCCGATAATCAGGATCTCTCTGGAAAAACAGCTTTGCGATATGCAGTAGATAGGAAACAGACGGCAATGGTAAAGATGCTCATCGATAGAGGAGCCGATCCCTTTGTCCCCGATGTAGGTGGAACTTCTCCAGCCCAAGTAGCGCTACACTCAGATATAGGCCTTCTTGATGCAATGTTCAACCCTCGAAATATCAATAACACTGGTTCCGATGGAAGGACTATTCTCCACCATGCTTCCGATGCTTTAATGCCAAAAGAAGTTGACCTTCTTCTGTCGAAAGGTGCCCTAGTACAGATAAAAGATAAAGCAGACAGAACCGCCCTTGATCTCGCTCTCCTTTATCCAGAGAAACTAGAAGCAGCGCAGATAGCTGAGAAGCTAATTCTCAAGGGAGCAAATCCTTCTTTCCCAGAGTTTTCCTGGTTTGCAGATACCGTGCGGAGGCCTGACTATAGTGCTGCCCGCTTTGCCAATGGCAACACGCCTCTGCATGAGGCGATCTCCCGATATCAATATGGTTTTGCACTTTTTCTATTGCTCAATAATGTCGATGCCAACCTTAAGAATCTGAATGGCGATGCGCCTCTTCACCTAGCGGTAAAGTCTGGCTATGTCGAGGGTGCTAGACTACTACTCTCTCATAACGCAAATCCGGACATTCTGGATGCTAATCAAAGCACGCCGCTGCATCTCACCGTTCCAGCTACTCAGCGTCTTGAAATGGTCAAGCTTCTTTTAGCATTCAAGGCTAACCCCGCGCTTATGGATAATCAAGGTAATACACCGCTCCATAAAGCAGTCGCGCAGCTATATGCTCCTGAAATCGTCGAAACTCTTATTCAAGCAGGAGCGCCTGTAAATGCACAGAATTCCAAAGGGGACACGCCTCTCATTATCTGCGCACGGACTGAGCACTATGAATATGCAAGGCCTCTCATCGAAGCGAAAGCAGAAATTTTCAAGATGAACCAAGCAGGTGAGAATGCTCTCAAGATTGCATTGAGTAAAGGCTATACTGCTGTCGACAATATCGTGCTGCCATCTAATGTGAACCAGAGCGATGATAACTCGAACAGTGTTCTCATGACTGCTGTATCGCTGAAAGCCAACCCAGATGTCCTTAAGCTAATCCTTTCTAAGGGAGCTGATCCGAACGCAAAGAACAAAGCACAGGATACTGCCCTACATATCGCGGTAAGACTAAACTATGCCCAGCAGGGTATCGTTCTCCTGGATGCTAATGCAGATGTATTTCAATATAATGCAGTGCAAGAAAATCCCCTCTTCCTTGCGCTCACTGCAAAACCTGTGCCTCTCGAATGGTTTTTCAGACCAAATGTAATCACTGCTACAGATGCAAATGGAGATTCTGTAGTCCACCATGCCGCTCGTAAGAATCTTCCAGATGGAATTGCTTACCTGATCAAAAAGGGCGCAAATATCGAAGCGCTCAATAACGCAGGAGAGATTCCACTTCATACAGCTGCAAAATACGATGCTACTGATGCAATTCGTTATCTGGTAAGTGCAGGATCTTCTTTGAATGCCGCAAATAAGAATGGCGACATTCCTCTCCAAAGTGCGGTATTGAATGGAGCTTTCAAAGCGACTCAGTTGCTCCTTGCAGCAGGCTCTCCAGTGAATAATCAGAATTATTCTGGCGAGACAGCTTTGCATCAGGCTAGCAAGAATAACAGCGCCGAAATTATCCAGCTACTTATAGCGCAAGGAGCACAGACCGAAATTCAGGACAGCCGGGGTTTTACCGCTCTTATAACAGCAGCAGCCAACGATCGCTATGATGCTGCAAGTGAGCTAATCAAAGCTAAAGCTCTCATCGATACACGCGACTACCTTGGATCCACGCCCCTATATCACGCTGTAAGCGGTGAATACGCCTCACTGATAAGGTTGTTCTTGGTAAACGACGCTGATATCCATGCTCTGAACGGCCAAGAGCTTTCTCCTTTTAGATTATCGCTTTCGAAGATTCCCCAGATAACTTCTGAATTCTATACTGATAAGCTTATCAACAAGCCCGATTCTAGTGGAGATTGTGTTCTGCACATACTAGTGAAGAGTGGGCAAGGACAGGAAGCTCTGGCAGAAGCCCTTAAACATGGAGCCAATCTTAATGCGAGAAACTCAAAAGGAGACACTCCTCTTATGCTCGCTCTAAAAAAAGGCGATCTTAATGCAGCGGTATTGCTGATAAAAGCAGGATCATCTCTCTTTGTATCGAATGCGGACAATACTCTGCCTCTTTATGTAATCTTTGGAATGGATTCGGGAGCCAGAATGAAGCTTTTCTCGGCTGCTGGTACCAACAGTTCGGATTTTATAGGGGAGTCCCTGCTTCACTATGCAGTAAGAGCAAATAATGCAAATATTGTTTCAGAGCTGCTATCTCTTGGGGCAGATAAAAATGCGCGAAACCGCAAAGGAGAGACTCCAAAAGATATTGCACAAGCAAAAGGATACCAGGAGATTCTTGCCATACTTGCACCTAAATGAGATGATGACGGTAGCTGCCTAGAAAATGCTGATCTAGTACTAGGTGCAGATTTGGAGGCTAGAACTCCATCGGCATGCAGGCTTTGACCCTTTTTCAAGGATATCAAGCTTTTACAGGACTGCTTCAAAGTTGTCTTTATAAGATCGAGTCTGAAAGCTCTTGTCTATTCTTCATTTTTTCGAGAGCTCTTTCTTGAATCTGGCGCACTCTCTCACGAGTTATACCCAGAGCTAAGCCCGTCTCCTCAAGAGTCTTTGGCGCTTCGCCATTCAGACCGTATCTGAGCTCTAGAACAGTCTGTTCCCGCTCGGAAAGAGAACACATTACATAACTTAGCAATTCTCTTAAGGTAACTAGGAATGCTTCGCTATAAGGATCAGGTGCACTTTCATCTTTAAGGTTGTTTACCAGGCTTACGTTCTGGTTCTCCTCTGTATATAGGTCAAGGCTAGATGTTCCAAGCGCCAACTGTAGAGCGCTCTCAACTTTACTCAGAGCTATACCCGATCTTTTGGCTATTTCGATGGAATTAGGATCGCGGCCAAGTTCTTGGACAAGCCCTTTAGCCGATGCATAGCATCTGCGAATCGTGTTCAACATGTGAATCGGAAGACGTATCATCCTGCTTTGATCCACAAGGCACTTGATTATAGCTTGCCTTATCCACCAGCTTGCATAGGTTGAGAAACGATATCCCTTTCGATAGTCGAAACGGTTTACCGCCTCAATAAGGCCAATATTGCCTTCATCGATGAGATCCAGGAGGCTTACGCCTCTCATTCGATATCCCTTAGCTATGGAAACCACCAAGCGCAGATTAGAAGTTATCAGCACTTCTTTTGATGCCCTTATCTTTTCGAGAACGTCTCTCTTCATCTCCAGAAGCGCAGTGTTTTGAGGATCATTGGCTATTTCTCTGTCACAGTTCTTTAAGAAAAGACTAAGCTCTTCGAGCTTGGCACCGATTTCTTGCTCTTGTTGCGCGTTAAGAAGAGGAAACTTTGCAATTTGTCGAAGATATAGACTAAGCGGATCGGATTCCTGCCTTGCTTTTTCTATGGGGTCTTTCCTTGAGGGTAACTTAGAAATGCTTGATTTGTCGCAATCTGAGTAGTCACCCATATACTTTCCTTGTCGAATTCGCCGATTCGGCAATCGAAACCAATAGAATTCTACTTTATTGTTTTTGAACACACAAGAGTAAAGCCAGCAATAATTTTTAGTCAATCTCGTGGAGCAAGCGAGGGGTCAACAGGTTGGCCATTACGAAAAACAAAGAAATATGCGATCGGATTGCCATCATTTGCATCTATGCCTACCTTTGCAATGGTCTTTCCAGGTTCTATATTTTCTCCGGTTTTTACAAGAATAGACTCATTGCCCGCATATACATAGACAAAACCAGATTTAGATTGCACGAACACTACTTCGCCATAACCACGAGATGGCCCTGCAGAGACAACCGTCCCTGAAGCTACAGCTCTTACTGGTACACCACGCGCAGTCTGGAACATCACACCTTCAAGTTTTCCACTCATATACTGAGCTTTCCCATCTACAGGCCAGTTCACGATCGTATCTGGCATGCGTTGGCTGGAGACGCTAGCCTTGGAACTATCGGCCTTAGTTTGGACAGAAGTTTGGGCTGGTTGATTTGTAGATGGCAAAACTGCTGATGATGATGCTGTAGGAGAAACTGGAGGCAGAACAGCCTGAGAAGTAGAAGATGTTGACGAAGAAGGAATTGATGAGGCAGCCGTAGTTGCAGGCGGAGATGGGCTTTGCTGGGCAGGAACTGAAGTAGCCGGCTGGCTCATAGCAACGGAATCTAAAGAAGGTGAGTTCTGGACTGTTTGTACAGGAGTTACTCCTTTTTCTGGGATTATTAAGACATCTCCGACCTTGAGCACATAGCTGTCGGAAAGATTATTGGCTGATTTCAATTCCTGAATTGAAATACCATATTGCTTCGAAAGACCATAATAAGTCTCACCTTTTGCAACAATATGAACTTGGGGTATAAAGAGGACTACGCCTGGACGAATTTTAGACGGATCTGTTATGCTATTGATATTAGCAAGCATTTCATATGGTATCGAATAGCTTTTCGCAATCGAATATAGCGTTTCTCCTGCTTGAATCACATGATATTCTTGCTCTGCGCTGCTCAGTGTGAGAAACAAGCCAAAAAGCAAAAAAAATACGAAGGCTTTGAGAATTCTTCTAACCATAGAAAGTTCCAGTTTATATATCGGCATGCTTTAGTCGCCATTGAAGAAAGAATTTTTAGTATTTATGCCCTTTTCAATCAAAAGCCAAATTGTTAGAATGTTATCGACATTTTTTCCGAGAGGTATATTCAGATGTTCGAAACATCACCGCTGCATGCTGGCAGGTATTCTTATGTTCCAAAAATACCTGAGATATTTCTAGATTCTATTCAAAGCATAAAACCCATCCCTACTGAAACTATAGAACCTGAGAGAGATAGGGAAGCACTTAAAAGATTTTTTCCTAATAGCTATGGCAAGCCAGCCATAAAATTCATAAAAGGCGAAGGGGCTTTAGAGGATAAAGCTATTACTGTCGGCGTCATCCTTTCAGGTGGACCCGCGCCAGGTGGGCATAATGTCATAGCTGGTCTTTTCGATGCGTTAAAAAAAGCAAATCCTCAATCCAAGCTTATTGGCTTTAAAGGTGGGCCATCAGGTCTTATCAAAAGCCAGTATATTGAACTTAGCTCTGAGATTGTTGACCAGTATAGGAATACAGGCGGATTCGATATTATCGGTACTGGAAGAACCAAGATCGAA
>MWDY01000215.1 GCA_002070755.1 Spirochaetes bacterium ADurb.Bin110
TTCATCCACGCGGCGTCGCTCCGTCAGACTTTCGTCCATTGCGGAATATTCTTAGCTGCTGCCTCCCGTAGGAGTCTGGGCCGTATCTCAGTCCCAGTGTGGCCGTACACCCTCTCAGGCCGGCTACCCATCATCGCCTTGGTGGGCCTTTACCTCACCAACTAGCTAATGGGACGCGAGCTCACCTAAGGCCAGTGCCGTAGCACCCTTTCTTCCATAAGTACTCCCCTCATGGAACGTATTCGGTATTACCCACTATTTCTAGTGACTATCCCCATGCCTACGATAGATTACCCACGCGTTACTCACCAGTCCGCCGCTCTAGGGAGGATCTCTCCTCCTTGCCGCTCAACTTGCATGCTTAAGACACGCCGCCAGCGTTTGTTCTGAGCCAGGATCAAACTCTCCATAATGTATCCTAACAGACTTTCGCCTGTCAGATTCTCTTGACTTATTAACCCTCTCAAGCAGATATACCTTATTTCCTAAGATATCCTCTACCGGCTCAATCCGTCTCTCCCATAGCATACCTATAAAGTCTCCCCTATACGTACACTACTCGAAAAACCTTCCTCTATCCCCTTCCCTATTTACTTCTCTCATAGATCCCTCACAGTAACTCAGCCCCTCTAGAGCCTCTTTACTGCTATGCCCTCTTAGCACTAAGTCTATAGAGCGCTCGATGAAACTACCAAATCTATCCATAGTTGTCAAGTGCTCTGAAATACCTAAAATGCTTTGCATATTTCGCATTTATTTGCTTATTATTGCAAATTCCTGCACAACACGCAGCATTAAGTGATGGGCGCGAATGAGAACATAGCCGAACAAACTCGAGTTGGTCAAGAGGTTTCTTAGCAATTATGCAAAATAAATTCTCTGATTCCTTGTTCGCTCACTTATACAATTTTTTGAATTGGACTAAATAGTCTATAAAAGAAAGAACAGTGGCAATCGCCACAACAACATAGGAAATAGAAGTCAAAGTATGTAAAACACTTGCAATCTCTGCCATTTCGCCAGGATGATTCGCAAAGCTGCCAAAACCGACACCATTCATATTAGAAGCATAGATCTGAACAGTATACAAACCCAATGAAAGCAAGCCGGCCACCATATAGGTACCAGCCTTCAGCTTGCCCCCTGGACGAGCTCCCATAGCGGTTCCTTTAAGCGCTAGCAGGGCTCTTAAAAAAAGAATGCCGAACTCGCGATACATAACTATTAGGAAAACCCACAAGGGCATTATGCCTATGCTTGCAAAAGCAAGAAAATATGTAACGCGAGAGATTACATCAGCAAAAGGATCGAATAGCTTGCCAAAAGAATCGACATGATTGCTGCTTCTGGCTATCTTTCCATCGATGAGATCGCTTATTTCCATCCAGGCAAATAGTATCCATAGTACGACAATAGCCGGCTGACGTGGGATGAATTCGGCTTTAATAAAAAAGAAAAAAAAAGGCGCTAGAATTATTCTGCTTAATGTTATCTTATCTGCAAGGCTCATCTAGATTAGCATAAGGATTAGGTATTGAGCTTGTCAAGATTATGCACAAGGCTATAGTATAACAATCAAATTTCGGCCTGTGCCTACCAGGTGAAAAACGCGACCATCTTATAGGATATAAATATTCATGGAAGAACGAGATAGAATTGCTAGCCTTCGCCGAAACATCCTGCTCACAATGTCGATATTCTTCGTTGCTCAATGCACCATCTTCCTGACATTTGCTTTGGTTGTGGGATTTGAATCGCAATATTGGACAATATTTCTGCCAATCAGTGCTGGATTTCATATCCTTCTTCTTATATTGTTGCTTCTTTTTCAAAATGACTTATATATCGAATCTACAGGTCAAAAACTCGATCGAATAAATCTTGCCAATATAATTACGCTGAGCAGAGCAAGCTCTATGCCTACTCTTCTTGTGCTCGTAATAGCTGCAAAAGAATACAGTATACGAATACCGGTCCTGATTTTTATTGCTCTTATTTTTCTCACCGACTTTTTCGATGGGCTTATATCCAGAAAGGCTAATCAAGTCACAAAAATAGGCAAAATAATGGACTCGGTCAGCGATTATGCGCTGCTTATTGTCCTTAGCATTATTTTTAAGTATTATTTACTTATTCCGGGATGGCTCTTCTGGCTCGTCCTAGCGCGCTTTGTAATTCAAGCGCTGTTTATGGCAGTGCTTATGATAATCGAAAAACGCATCGAGCCGAAATCCACATTTATGGGCAAGGTGACCATTGCATCCATAATGGTGCTTTATACGCTTGAAATCATAAGAATGATTTTACAAGCTCCTTCCCATATGGCATTCCGGATAGCGGAGTGGATAGCTGCTATCATAATTGTAATTGGCATTTTCGATAAAATCGCCAGCTTTTTTGACACCCTCAAGAGCAAACCCTCCGCACCCTGATTTATCTTATTCTCAATAACCGAGGAGGAATTGGAATGGCTGTCATAAAAAGTGCCCTAGAGCTCGCGCTCGAAAGGACAAAAGACTTACAACTCGACGAAAATGCCCAAAAAATAACCGAGGCGAGAATCGAGGGTCGCAAAGCAGCAAGTCGGTATTTGGAAGATCCTGCTTCAGTCGATTTCAAGGCAATATTGAACACATTAGATCCTGTTCAGCGTCAAGCTTTTTTGAGTTCAGCCTTTGAAGTACTCAGCAATTTCATTCAGTTACCAACCAACTCAGTGGTCGAGACCGAAAAAATGGAAGCCATTGGCAAGGCTATAGTCTTGCTCTGCGGTCTTTCTGCGTGCTTTCCGTCCGAAAGAGAAGTAAAGCTTGCGCAACAGCAGGCACGCTCGCTTTTTCAGCAAATACTTCGGTTCCTAAGCCAATATCAGGAGGAAATGAAGCGGGTCGAACAGGCGATTCGCAATCAGTGGGCGCCCAAGCTAAAAGAAAAGGAGAGACAACTAGCCGCAGCGCTCGGGCAAAATGTACGAATGGATCCGATGTCCGACCCTGAATTTGCAGAATTCTATCGAAAGAATATCGAATCGATGCGGAATAACTATAGAAAAGCTCTGGAAGATGCCAAATCGCAGCTTGCGGATATCTGCGGCTTTGAGGCCCAATAATCAAGCAAGGTAATTTGGATCAACTAGCCCTTAGGCTTGCTGAGCGCTATATATAAAAGTGCAATATCGGATTTTCGGACCCCTGGAATTCTCGAAGCTTGACCGAGCGTGAGGGGCTTGCCTGAGCTTAGCTTCTCAAAGGCTTCTTGAGATAGCCCTTTTACTGCTTTATAATCAAATCCTTGTGGAATGAGCAGCTTTTCCGCGCGTGCAAGGCGGCTTGCGAGGCGATTCTCTTTTTCCTGGTAGCCCTTGTAGCGCTCGTCTAGAAGTGCGGTTATGACGGCTGAGGCTTGCATGTTGGTAGTCTGAGGCAGAATCTTAGCTAGGTGCCCAAGGGCCTTGATTTCATCGTCGTATAAGGAACCGATTTTCGGATCGCGAATCGCATCGGAAAGCGCCTTACCAAGGTGACCTTCAAGTTCGGGCATCTGCGTAATATCCTCATGGCTGATCTTATGACTTTGGAGAAAGGTTTCTACTTCTTCTATGGTTCTGAGCCTGCGCTCAAAGCTTTCGCGACGCTGAGAGTCTGCAAGATTCATTTCTATTGCGTAAGGCGTGAGTCGCAGATCAGCAGTATCGTGCCTAAGAGAAAGGCGGTATTCAGCCCTGCTCGTAAACATTCGGTATGGTTCCTTTGGCGAGAGAGTCACGAGATCATCGATTAGGACGCCTATATAGGCCTCGTTTCTTCCAAGGATGAGTGGTGATGTTCCATCGAGTTTCCGGCGTGCATTGATTCCGGCCATAAGCCCCTGAGCCGCAGCTTCTTCGTAACCAGAAGTTCCATTGGTCTGGCCCGCTACAAAAAGCCCTTCCACAAGCTTCGACTCGAGCGAAGCATATAGCGCCGCGGGGTCGATGTAATCGTATTCGACCGCATAGGCAGGCCTAACTATTATCGCATTTTCAAGCCCAACAATGCTGTGATAGAAACGCTCCTGGACATCTTCAGGCAACGAACTAGAAAGCCCATTTAGATACATCTCATCCGTTGAAAGCCCTTCAGGCTCTATAAAAGCCTGGTGTCGATCTCTATCCGGGAACCTCATCACCTTGTCTTCGATCGAGGGGCAATACCTTGGCCCTTTTCCGACAATGCTCCCTGAAAAAAGCGGAGAGCGATCTAGCCCTGAACGGATTGCTTCATGAGTCGCTGCATTTGTGTATACCACGTAGCATGGAACATCAGGCCTCTCATAATCATGCTCAAGAAATGAAAAGAAAATCTTGGCCTTATCTCCACGCTGTACCTCGAGCTTAGAAAAATCGATGCTTCCTCGCTTTATTCGTGCAGGTGTTCCTGTCTTCATTCGCCCCAGAGGAAAGCCCTTTGCGCGGAGCGCTGTTCCTAGCCCGATTGCCGCTGGTTCTCCAAGGCGGCCGCCAGGCCCGCTCCATGCACCAATGAAGAGCTTTGCTTCCATAAAAGTTCCTGTAGTCAGAATGACAACCCGAGCTCCGATAGTGTTTCCTCGCTCCGTGACCACTCCCTCGATGCGCGGATGGACATCTCTGGACAGGATAAAGTCCACAACCGTATCCATAAAAATCGTTAGATTCGACTGATTCTCGAGAGCCTGTCGAGCTAGTTTTGCATAGAGTGCCTTGTCGGCTTGCGCCCTTGGCGCCTGGACCGCCGCACCTCGGGAACGATTGAGCATTCTCATCTGCATTGCACTCGCGTCTGCTAAAATGCCCATTTCGCCTCCGAGCGCATCGATTTCGCGCACGAGGTTGCCTTTGGAAAGACCGCCTATGGCTGGGTTGCAGGACATTCTAGCTATGGTGTCAGGGTTCTGTGTAATGAGGACAGTTTTGGTTCCAAGCCTTGCAAGGGCGAGGGCGGCCTCGACGCCCGCATGTCCTCCGCCTATTACGATAGCCTCAAAATCTCCCATGTCAATCTCTCCTAATTGTTTGCACGTTCGTTCCGCGAGCGCTATTTTGCGCCCGGCGCTCTGTCTAGCGGCTTTGCGCCATCGCAATTTAGCGCCCTGGCGCTGCTGCTTTTTAGGGCTGTTGCAATTTAACGGGCAATTTCTTCACTTGCCAAGGCAAAAACTACTGAATATACGCTCCAGCACCTCGTCGGAGGCTATGTCGCCCGTTATCTCTCCTATGGATTCTGCTGCTTCTTGAATATGCAGAGAGACAAGATCGAGCGCTACTCCAGCCTCATGAGCTTCCATGGCGCGACTCAGCGCTTCTTGCGCTTCAGAAAGAAGCTGCTTTTGCCTTTCGCTTGCGATTCTGACCTGTTGCTCATGGCTTTGTGGCTCACGGGCTTGTGGCATTGGGCCTTGAGATTTACTGGTTTGTGGCATTGCGCTTTGGGAATTATAGCCTTCATCGATCTTGGCGCGGAGTTCATCGACCAGCATCGATTCCAAGAACCCAAAGGAGGCGACATCCTTAGCACTTATCGCCTTCCAGCCCATAGGCGCCGATAGGCAATCGATCCGATCGACTTTGTTCCAGAGAAAAAGAGCCCCAGGATAAGCGGCCATAAAGGTTTTATCCTCTTCATAAAGCCCGATTGTCCCATCGACCAGATAGATAATGACAGCAGCTTGATCCAGCATAGCCTTGGCTCGACGCACGCCTTCTATTTCTATCTCATTCTTTGAGTCGCGAAGACCGGCTGTGTCCACAAGCCTCACTGCTAGCCCGTCAATCGTTATCCAGGATTCGAGCCAATCTCGGGTTGTGCCTGGCTCT
This sequence comes from Spirochaetes bacterium ADurb.Bin110, assembly GCA_002070755.1. The sequence continues at coordinate 5,834 of MWDY01000215.1, forward strand.
GCGCTCACTATGGCGCGTTCTTCTCTCACAAGTAGGTTAAAGAGGCTCGATTTGCCAGCATTGGGCCTTCCGGCTATTACCACCAATAGGCCTTCTTGTCGCAATTTTCCGCCTGCATAACTTTTAAGAAGCTCAGCGAGAGCGCCTTGAACCTGGCTAACAATCGTAGGCCAGCGTTCGATCTCCTCTAACCCTTCGTCTTCCGAGTAGTCGAGCCGCGCATCGATATCCGCAAGCACATCTAGCATCATGCTTCGGAGCTCTTTGAGTCGCTTAGAAAGCATCCCAGAAAGCCGCGAGAGAGCGTCATGCCTAGCGGCTTCGCAAAAAGCCAAGCTCAACTCATTTATGGCCTCAGCCCGAACCAGGTCTGTCTTGCCTTCAATAAAGGCCCTAAAAGAGAATTCTCCTTTCAAAGCAGGAGAAAATCCTTGCGCATATAACAAATCAAGAATCCGGCGAACCACTGCAACCGAGCCATGGCAGAGTATCTCGACCGCATTCTCTCCCGTAAAGGAATGTGGAGCCTTATAGACAAGGGCCATAACCTCATCGATGTGCTCTTTTGAGACAGGGTCGATTATCCATCCATGGACCGCCTCGTAGCCAGCAGCGCTAAGAAGAGCCTCCGGTCGCGAAAAGCAACGAGCTACAAAATCTATTGCAGCTTCGCCCGAAGTGCGGATAATCGCAAGTGCGGATCTGCCTTCTGGCGTGGCTAGGGCTACGATAGGTGCATCATGGTCAAAATAGTTTCGAGGCATATAGGTCTACGATAGCCTCACAGCGGCTTTAATTACAATACTGCTACACTGCTACGAACCTTGTGTATATTGCTTTGGCAATCTGCTAGGAGTGTTCTTCATGCATAAGCATAGAAAGGCACATACTCAGCTTTTCTCTTAAGAGGAGTTGAGAAACTCCTAAGCCATAGCCTTCTTTCAAGAATCGACAATCCTATTCTGCTTAGGAATGCACGCTCTTTGAACTGTGATTCTCTAGCCTTGCAAATCTCATTTCTTTCAATACCAGCTACTTCAGCATGCGTCAGAAAGATATGCTTAGCAATCCTGTAATGTTTTTCATAATTGTGCCAGCCTAAGTATACGACAAGGCGATTCAACATATTCGCGACATTCCTGGGAAAGCACACTGTTTCGCGGCGATGGTCAGCAAGATCCTTTCTAAGCTCTCTGTCGAGATAGTTTGAGGCAAAGAGAGGATTCTGGAAGGTACGTGGGACTTTGGAATTGACGGTTAGATGATGTATAGAGAAGCGACTCGGGTGTACACCTAGCGCACGAGCATATTCACACTTTTCA
>MWDY01000216.1 GCA_002070755.1 Spirochaetes bacterium ADurb.Bin110
ATCTTGACTTTCTTAAGTGAGAATGATTATCATTCTCAAAGAGCGATGGAATGGTTATTCTTTTCGCTTGTTATTGTTTTTCGCTTCCTCTTTTATTTTTTGATATTGGATAAGGCAATCGAAATGAATGAACTCGACAGATTCGAGACCTTTCTGCGCGAGCATGGCCAAAAGATCACGAAGCCGCGCAGAATCATTCTCGAAGCATTCCTCAGCACCGAAGGCCACCTCAGCACCGAAGACATCTTACAAGAAGCAAAGAAGCGCGACCCAGACATAGGCCAGGCTACGGTGTTCAGAACTATTCGTCTCATAGAAGATGCAGGTCTAGCACGCGAAGCTATTCAGGAAGATGGCGCACGTACATTCGAGCATCTCGCCGATCACCCTCATCACGACCATCTGCTTTGCACAGCTTGTGGCAAGGTCATCGAATTTTTGAGTCCTGCTATAGAGAAAGAACAACAAAAAATATTTGCAAAATATGGATTTAGGCCTACCGGTCATAATATGGAATTGCTCGGCCTATGCCCTGAGTGCCAGGCAAAACAAAAAGGAGTTCAATGATATGCAGCTTGCTGAGCTGAGCCCGGGTCAGAGATTCAAAGTTATAAACGTTGCGGTCGGAGGAGAAATTGGGAAACGTCTCGCGGATATGGGCCTCGTCTCTGGCGCGGAAGGAGAGGTAGTGCGCGCAGCATTCTTTCGCGGTCCTATACAGATCAGGCTTAGAGACTACGATCTCATTATGCGTCGATACGAAGCTCGTCTGGTCGATGTCGAGCTTCTTCCAGAAGCCGTGCCACAAGTGGCAGGCAAGGCAGCTAAGAAAGCACCAGCTACAATTTATGTCGATTTGCGCCCTCGCGGACGAAGGCGTTCTCATGGCGCTCATGGCGCTAATATCGAAGCTCGTCGCAGCCGAGACTGAAGGACTTTTCAGGAGTAATCCATGCAGAATAGAGCTGTTCTCACCATTGCGCTTGCAGGCAACCCGAATTCAGGAAAGACCAGCGTATTCAATGCCATAACGGGTGCACACCACAAGGTAGGAAACTATCCTGGTGTCACTGTAGAGAAGCGTGAAGGTAAGATCGAATTTCGGGATCGCGAAATTCGGATCGTAGATTTGCCGGGCACTTATAGCCTAACTGCATATTCGCTCGACGAAGTGGTAGCCCGAGACTTCTTGCTCAACGAAAAGCCCGATATTGTCATAGATATCATCGATTCCACCAATCTCGAGCGAAATCTGTATCTTCTGCTTCAACTTATTGAACTGGAAATTCCTGTTGTCGCTGCGCTCAACATGGCAGACGAGGCCAAAGAAAAAGGTATAGTCATCGATCATGGAATTCTCTCCAAGACACTTGGAGTTCCAATGGTACCTACCATCGGTTCCCGCGGAGAAGGAGTCGAAGAGCTCATAGATGTAGCTATATCTACTTATGAAGCAGGAATAAAACCACGCATGCCTAGTTATGGCGAAGACATAGAGGTCCATATTGCCAATCTGGTCGCTCTTCTCAAGCAAGATAGCGCCTTCATCGCGGCCTATTCGCCTCGATGGATAGCAATAAAGCTCATCGAAAAAGATTCGGATGCCAAGAAGCGCATTTCTGGCCATGTCAGAGAGGCTGAAATCCTTGCGGCTCTCGAGGACACTTGGCGCTGGATAGCGCTTCATTATCGCAAGGATCCAGAAATCCTCATATCTGAACAGCGCTATGGTTATATCCATGGAGCAGTTGAAGAAGCCGTGCATCGAACTCGACAGCGTGGCATTCCACTCACTGAACAAATCGATAACGTGGTAATGCATCCTTTTATCAGCTTGCCACTTTTCTTTTTAATCATCTGGGCTATCTTCAGGCTGACCTTTGCCATTGGAGAGTACCCGATGGCCTGGCTCGAAGGGCTCTTTGGAGATCTAGCAAGGTATGTACAGAATTCGCCCTTGCCGGATGCAATTAGAGATTTTCTTGTCAATGCCGTGATCCATGGTGTTGGAGGCGTTCTTTCCTTTGTGCCATTGATCGTGATCCTTTTCTTCTGCATCTCTTTTCTTGAAGATACAGGCTACATTGCTCGCGCTGCCTTTTTAACCGACCATTTTCTGCACGCGATAGGACTGCATGGACAGTCGTTCATGCCGCTTATGCTTGGATTTGGCTGCTCGGTACCCGCTATAATGGCCACCCGTACGCTCAAAAGCCCTAAAGAGCGAATTGCTACAATTCTGGCGATCCCCTTTATTTCTTGCGGTGGAAAGTTGCCAATCTATGTTCTCCTAGCTGGAACTTTTTTCCCAAATCATGCATCGACTGTTGTCATGCTAGTTTATGCCGCCGGGGTAATCTTGAGCATTCTTTCAACCTATTTTCTTAGACGAACCGTGCTCAAGGGGCAATCCATGCCCTTTGTCATGGAACTACCGCCCTATCGCATGCCTACACTGAAAGGAGTGCTCTGGCATGTCTGGGAGAAAACATGGAGCTATGTGCGTAAAGCAGGCACTATTATTCTCGCTGTATCGGTGCTCATGTGGGTCATAACATCGTATCCAAAGGCAAAAGGAATTGAAAACTACGCGCTGCAGGTGCGCGAAAAGATTGCTGCCGTTCATCCTGAGTTCGATGAATCGCAGATAGCTACAAATGTCGAGATACTGCTTCGCCAATATCAGTTGGAACATAGTATCGCAGGAAACATAGGCAAGATAGTAGAGCCAATAATTGCGCCGATTGGCTTCAATTGGAAAATTGGAGTAGCGCTCCTTCCAGGCTTGACGGCAAAGGAACTCGTGGTCTCTACATTGGGCGTGCTCTATGGCACGGCGGCAAACAATGAAACTAAGGCAAATTCCTCGCTTCGCCAAGCTCTTCGCGATTCACCAGATTGGTCTCCGCGCATAGCGCTTGCCCTGCTGATTTTTATCCTGGTTATGCCACCTTGTTTTTCTTCCTTAGCAGTGATACGCGCCGAAGCTGGTGACAAATGGATGGCCTTTCAGGTTGTCTACTCGCTTGCGCTGGCCTGGGTACTATCCTTCCTTACCTCGATAGCGGGGCATTTATTGGGATTGGGCTGAGCTTTTTTGGATTGAGTTGAGGCCTCTTGGGTCTGGTGTGAGGCTCAACTAAATCTAGAGCTTGAATGTCACTCCAGCTCCTATCGTAATCCCGCCGTAATTTGGGAATAGATCGGAATCAAGGGCAATCCAATAATCATATCCTGCATCTAGGAATACTCGCATATTCCTATTGATTAGATATCCGACCCTTGCGCCAGCCTGGAAGCCAAAATGCGACAGATAATTTGTATTCGAATACCCAGTAATAGCTTCTGTGATATACAAATATGTAATGCCTGCCCCTGCATATGGTGCGATATGAAGCCTCCCAAGCGGAATCATATATTCGCCGCCAAGCGCGACATTTATTGGGATGACTGTCACGGAAAGGAAATTGAACGCTAGATCTATGGGCATCTGTATACCTACATAAGGCCGCAATGGGAAGAAACCTCTAGCACCCGTCACTCTCAAGCCTGGGAGCATTTCTGTGCCGCTCATGTGGAAATACACATCTAGGTCTGAACCATATCTAGCAATCTCCTTCAGTTGCGTATTCTGACCTACCGAGCCAGCCTTATAGAGAATTCGACCCGTGGAAACCTGACTGCTCACATTAGTGATCATTATGAGTCCAGTTTCTTGTGTATCCTGGATGCCCCCAACATTATGGGTCTCGACAATGGCGTATTCATCGCCCTTTTTAAGCCCCATATTTTTGCCAAGCTGAATTTGGACCGTAGAACCCGAAACCTCCAGTATTCGTGTACTGATTTGAAATTCGGGAATCGATCTGATTCTATATTCAAGCTCAGCCGGAATAGCATCTATTGCAGCCTTAACGGCATCATTTGGATTTTTCTTATCGCTGCCCGATGTATCGATCGATTCGATCGATATAACTTTTGCATCGTGGGCTACATCGATGAAGGTTATGCCAGTGGTTATATTGCAGACCCATGCGTTGGATTTGGAATCCCAATTGACATTGAAATTCGTCACAACTGGCACGACTACGATAAATGCTCCAGTTAACCGCTCGAAATCCTCTTTTGTAAGAAAGGCTTCACCAAATTGATACTGCTCTGGAAGTACGAAATTGGCTTGTTTTGACTTGCGTAGTGTATCGATGAAATCCTGCACTCCTCTCGACGAGAGTCGTTGTGTTGTTCCAAATACATTGAATCTTCCAATCTTGGCAAATACTTCTTGAATCTTCAGATCTATGGTACCCAATGCCTGCGATGGAATAAGCCACCCATAATAACCTAGAGCAAATACTGCAATATCCTGTTTTTCGCTTACTACTGGCTGCATACTAGCCGTTTGTGCATTCACGCTAAATACCATTGACCCAATAAGCATCACCAATAATAATAAAGCACATCTAGATGATCTCATGCATTTATCCTCCTTTTTTGGCTATCTAAAGACTATAGAATATGTTTTTATTATAGAAGAGCTACTGTAGAGAAGTCAAATGAATTTAACAAAGCTTTGAGCATGCAAAGGCTATCGAGCTCATCTGCTGTTCTTGAATATCATTCTTGAAAATCATGTTGCGCTCTCGTTGAATTGGGCTTATCATTATTATGCTCAATAAAATCATAGATAAGGAGGTCTTATGAAAAGATTCTTTATGGTGCTCTGTGCATTGCTTGCTATGACTTTCACTCTCTCAGCTCAGAGCAAATCAGTCGATCTTACATTCATCGAAACTAGCGATATCCATGGCTCGATCTACCCCTATAATTTTATCACTGCAAAGCCAGCTGGAACATCGCTTGCACAGGTAGCGAGCCTCATCAAAGAGGAACGCTCGGTACCAGAGGCTGAAGTGATACTCCTTGAAAATGGAGATTCGCTCCAGGGGCAGCCCACGGTTTACTACTATAACTTCGAAAAGACCGATGGTCCGCATATCTGGTCGCAGGCAGTGAATTTTCTTGGCTATGATGCTGTAAGCGTTGGCAACCATGACATCGAAGCCGGCCATGCGGTCTACGACAAGCTCTATGAGGAGCTACAGGCGCCAGTAATCTGCGCCAATGCCATAAAACCCGATGGAACGCCTTATTTCGAACCTTACGCTGTAATAGAAAAAGCCGGCATAAAAATTGCAGTTCTGGGCATGATAACTCCCAAGATCCCGGATTGGCTACCTCCGCAATTCTGGACCGGCATGCAATTCGAAGACATGGTGAAATGCGCTCAAAAGTGGGTCCCCATCATTCAACAAAAAGAGAAGCCCGACCTTCTAATCGGTCTTTTCCATGCTGGTGTAGACTATAGCTACGGAAATGTAGGCCGCGATACTCCGAACAACGAGAATGCTTCTCAACTCGTCGCTGAAATGGTACCCGGTTTCGATCTCATCTTCGTTGGACATGACCATCAAGGCTGGTCTGGCCAAGGTTGGGATCCAGTCAATAAGACGAAAATCGATGTTAAGGATCCCAATGGAAAGATAGTCCCAATCTATGGAGCTCTAAATGCAGCCCGCAATGCAGCCGTAGTAAAGGTGAACCTCACATGGAATGATGAAAAGCAAAGCTGGGATAAGATCGTGCGCGGTGGCCTTATCGATATGACTAACTACCAACCCGATCCTGACTTTATGGCCAAATTCCAGTCCATGTTCGACGAAATCAAGGCATGGGTCGATCGACCAATAGGCAAAATGGAAGGTGTCATTTCGAGCCGCGATTCGATGTTCGGCGATTCGGCTTTTGTCGATCTCATCCATATAATCCAGCTCGAACTCAGCAAGGATCCG
>MWDY01000217.1 GCA_002070755.1 Spirochaetes bacterium ADurb.Bin110
CGCTATGAATTGCACATTTTTCAATCCTGCCATAATCATTCGATTTACAGCATTCGAGCCTCCGCCTCCAGTTCCAATAACCTTGATCACAGTTGGGCTTCCTATACCATTGTCGTCAACAAGTTCTATCGCCATATTCTTCCTCCTATGCAAGCATTAGAAAAACCTGTCTTTTATCCATTTTATGGGCGAAAAGCCACCTTTTTTGCCTTTTCGCGCCTTTTTTCTCGTCGAAGGTTCTGGTATTCCAATTCGTTCAGCCTCAAGCAATACTATACCTACAGCCGCAGAGAATGCTGGTGAACGAAAACCAACATCAAGGCCGGGTAATGCTGCTGGTGCTCCTATTCTGACAGGAACCCCGAATACCGACCGTGCACAGTCGTCTATATGAGGCAAAAGAGCTGATCCCCCTGTGAGCACGACTCCAGCCTTAATCAGTTCTTTTAATCCATTCTTTACTAGTCGCTCATTTACCATTTCGAATATCTCTTCTGCGCGCGGCTGCACAATTGATACCAGTTTTCTACGTTCGAGTTCCACTGGCTCGCGTGCTCCAAATCCTGGCACAATGACAGTTTCATCAGGGTCGACAGCTTCGGTCCATGCAGCTCCAGATTCCTTTTTTAGACGCTCGGCGGTATCGATAGGAATACTCAACATAATCGATATATCGCCCGTGATTTGGCTTCCTCCCAAGGGAATAGCAGAGGTATAGACAGGATCGCTTTCGGAAAAAACCATTAAGTCTGTAGTACCTCCTCCTATATCAAGGAGAAGACAGCCCAATTCGCGCTCATCCTCTGTCAGCACTGCGCGTGCACAGCCCAGTATTCCCAGATAGCTCTGTTCGACCTTGTAACCTGCCCTAGTGACACATTTCAACATATTTTGTACGGTTGATACCGAGCCTGTTATGATATGGACACTGCATTCAAGCCGAACTCCTGTCATGTGCAGCGGATTACGAATTCCCTTTTGATCGTCCACCGTATAGGATCGAGGCACAACATGAAGAATTTCTCGATCCATTGAAATTGAAACTGCGCGAGCAGCTTCATGAACGCGAGCGATATCCTCTGCGGTAATTTCTCGGCCTCGCCCTGTTACTGCTATCTGTCCATTAGTATTGAAACTCTCAATATTCGCACCTGAAAGAGCGAGCGAAACTTCTCTAATATCTATTCCCGACATAAGTTCTGCTGCATCAATGGCAGAGTTGATGCTATTCAAAGTGCCTTCGATATTGAGTACTACACCGCGTCGCAGCCCACTCGAAGGCGCTGTACCTATTCCAAAGATTTCAAATTGTCCCAACTCATTGAACCCACCAACAATCGCTTTTGTAACAGCGGTTCCTATGTCGAGAACTACAATACTTGTATCAGCCAGAGACTGCCTCCTTTGTCTGGTAGATTACAGTGCCAGAATGAAAATCTATTTCGCTTGGCTGATCACTCAAACCACGCGAATGCAAAATATCAAGAACCACCAATGCATTACATAAAGCCTCGGCACTGAATCTGAGCGGCAAGCGTACCGCCGTTTTTACATGCATGGGATAAAGTACAATCTCGATATTGTTTGTCGAGATTCTTTCCACATGTATTTCTGAAAACGCCTTGAGTAGCTCAGGCGAATCTTGCTTGATCGCCGCCAAGTTTGCAAAAAGCGGTAGAATGGCTTCCGGTAGTTGCTGACCTAAATTGAATTGCTCAAATTTAATGCCTGATACTACTGGCAGCTCGGGATTATCAGAATCGTCTGCGTCTAGAGAAGCAAATGCTATGCCCTCCCCATCGACTAGAATGAGTTTCGAGCCTTGTTCTGTATTTATAGCTATAGATGCTACTGCTAAACGCTCACGAATATCGATCGCGAGTGTGGAAGGTAAAACCCTATGAACTTTCGCGCTAGCTATTCTTGGGTTATTTGTAATCGAATTTGTGATCTCTTCTATATTTACCGAAAAAAGATTTTCGTTTCCAATCGGACCTAAGGACTCGATTATGGAATTCTCCAACATAGTCTCCAAGCCGCTCACCCTAACTGTCTCGATCTTGGCAAGCCGTGGGAGTGAGATGGCTGCTCCAGCTGAAAGAATACACAATAGCGCAATTGCTATGAGGATCCGCAAGCCACTGTGTCTCCTAGGAACCGTCGATGGTTTGACTGGCTTAACAGCCTCACTGAGCTTTTCGGCTTGTGCGGAAAGCGCAATAGAAGCTTGTGAAGCATGCCCTATATATGGATGTACAGAAATCTTTGCAGTGGATGCGGGCCCAGCTTTCTCTTTTGACGCTCGATGCGCTTGTTCCGAGGAGGTTCTAATTCTCTTCGATATTTGATTTTTATCACTCGTATCTATGCTTTTTACTGAGCTTTTCAACACGGAAGTGCCTGGCAGAGCTGTCTCAGAGCGTGTAGTAGCCTTGGTGATGTCTATGGAATAATTGTCAGATTTTGAGAGAAGCGAATGAGCTCCTTTCTTTCTCTGGGCATTTGTTTCATTGGTCTGTTCCTGCAATCTGACATCAGTCATATGCTGCCCCTTTTCTCCTAAAGGCTGCTCTCATAATCATCTCAGTCCGACTACTCCGAGATAGATTGATGAGAATACCACAAGAAATTGCGCTCATGAGAATTGCCGAGCCACCAGCTGAGAAGAAAGGAAGTGCTAGACCGGTAGTTGGCATTATTCCCGTAACAACAGCAAGATTCAAAAGTACCTGCAATGATAAAAGGATTATGATTCCAAAGCCTGCAAGCCTTGAAAAGTAATCTGACACAATAAGTCTTCTGCCCGCTCGCACCAGTATGAAGGACCAAAGCCCCATAACCATAACGACACCAGCAAATCCCGCCTCTTCTACAAAAGCTGCAAATATAAAGTCAGATTGAACTTCTGGAATAGAGCTGAATTTTAGAGTGCCAAGCCCTACACCCTTCCCCCAGATACCACCGGCACGAATTGCTCTGAGTGCGCTATACATCTGATAATTGACTGTTTGGGTATGCTGGTCTGGCATTAGAAAACCAACTAAGCGCTGCACTCTATACTGTGAAGAAAAAATCATAAGCGCACCATAGAGAATCAAGAACAATGCCAGATTAGTCATGAATAAAAATGGAGTACCTGCGAGATACAGCATCGCAAATGCAACGGCAAGCACTAGAATTGAGGTCGAAAAATCCTGCTGTAGAAAAATCAGAACCGCAGATATGATCACAAGGATAATTGAAGGGAAAACCACCAGACCTGATTCGACGAGTCGCTCTTTTCGTTTTTCGAGAAAAGATGCGAGATATAATACCATCACTGGTTTCCAGATTTCGGAAGGCTGAAAACTAAACGAACCGATCCTGATCCAGCGGCGCGCATTATTGATTGTCATTCTTAGAGGATTAAATAGTGGCAGTGAGAGACCAATTACGCATAAGACGACTGCAATGGGTAATACCGCACGCAATAGCTTTATTGGAATTACCGCGGCTATGGCCATGCAAATAAGAGATATCACATAAAGAATCGCTTGTTTGCCGATTATCGAGTTAGGCCCACCGTTGCGTATAGCAAAACCAATGGAACCGGACCACAATGTCATTATTCCTATCAACGAGACTATGATTATTGCACTGACCATTTGCCAATCTATCCGATGCGAATCCATAAACGAGCTCTTGATCCTGCTCTCTTCTTTCATCGACCAACCTCATTGAATCTTCAAAGTCGACAATGCAATCAAGGCAAAAATGCCCCCCACTATCCAAAACCTCACCACAACTTTTGTTTCCTTTAAGCCCTTTAGCTCGAAGTGATGGTGGAGAGGCGCCATTAGAAAAAGCCTTTTCCCTTTAGTCAGCTTGAAGTAAATTACTTGCAGCATTACTGAGCCAATCTCGATTACGAAAACACCGCCAATGACCAAAAGAAGGATCTCTTTTTTTACCATGAGCGATAGTACTGCAAGGACTCCACCAAGGGAGAGGGAACCGACATCTCCCATGAATATCTCCGCTGGATGAGCATTGAACCAGAGGAATCCTACGCAGGCACCCAACAAAGCAAAATTGAATACTGTGAGTTCGCTTGCCTGCTTGATGTATGGAAGCCCCAGATATTGCGACCAATCTGCCCGGCTTGTTACATAAGTCAGAACAGAAAAAGCGAGAACTGCAAAGATAACAAGACCCACGGCGAGGCCATCAAGTCCATCGGTTATATTGACCGCATTCGACCATGTTGCAACATAGATAATCGCTATAGGCAACCAATAGACTCCGAGATCGACGACATGGACTTTGAAAAATGGAACGTAGAGCTTTGTGATAGAAGGACCGGTTGTGCGGTAAATCGCATAGACAACTATAGTCGAGACAATGAATTGCAGGACTAGCTTTTGTGCGGCAGAGAGCCCGTCCGAGGTATGTTTCTTTATTTTGAGGAGGTCATCCGCGGCTCCTATGAGGCCAAAACCTATAAGCGCCGAAAGTGCAATCCAACAATATTGACTTGTTATATCTATCCATAGCACAACAGATAATAAGACTGACAATATAATCAAAAGACCACCCATAGTGGGTGTTCCTGTTTTCGCCAAGTGACTCTGGGGGCCATCCAATCGTACAGACTGACCAAACTTGAGCACCCTTAATCGATCGATAAGCCATGGGCCCAAGATATAGCTGATCAGAAGAGCCGTAACTGCAGCATAAGCAGACCGAAAAGTCAAATACCTGAAAATATTGAAGGGAGTAAAATATTTTACTAAAGGAAGAAGAAACTCACGGAGCATAATGTCCTCCCATACTCGAATCAGACAAGTCTATGAGTCCTTTTTCTTCGAATGCGCGCGAGAGCCTTTCAAGGGCCATACCTCGCGAGCCCTTTATAAGCACAAGATCACCTTCTTTAATGTAATTAGAAACTGCATCGATCAGATTTTGCATGTCTGTCGTATGCATCAACATGCCATTAAAAGCAGCTTCTTTGAGCACAGCTTCAGCTGCTTTCATTTCCTCTCCAAAAAGAAAGATAGCTTCTGGATTCATTCCTGCTGCCATAAAACCGACATCGCGATGTGCTTTATCGCTTTCTTTTCCAAGCTCCAGCATAGAGCCGAGAATCAAGACTTTGCGATTCGTGGATGATACTCCAGACAGGAAGTCGATTGCGGCAGCCATGCTATCGGGATTTGCGTTGTAATAATCCTGAAATACAGTGATTTTGCCTTTACAAAGTCGTGAGCGACCAAAAAGAGGCTGAACTTTCGAAAGCCCTTGAACCGCGAGAATAGGGTCAAGGTCGAGAAGTGTGGCCATTGATAATGATGCGCATGCATTCAGGAGATTGTGTTTACCAGGGAGACCAAAATCTAAAGTTAGGCCTTTCCATTCGATTTTCCAGCCATCTAAGCCTTTGTCTTCGATGCATCCAAGCCCCTCAGTACTGCGAAGCCCAAAATAATGTACTGTACCCTTCACTTTTGAAGAGAGGTAAGCTTTGTAATCATCGTCTTCCCATAGCAAGGCCTTCTGTTGTCCATCGAAATATGAAAATATCCTGCTTTTTTCTCTCGCAATTTCGTCTCTCGAGCCAAATATACCTACATGTGCTGACCCAATATTGGTTATGACAGCGATATCAGGCTCGTACATCTTGGCGAGCTCGTCCATTTCACCCTTGCGATTTATGCCCATCTCAAAGATACCTATCTTGTGCTGAGGCTTAATACCAAAAATGGCCAGAGCAAGCCCAATATCGGAATTCAGATTCCCAGGGCTCACCGCGACACTCTCTTCTGGGAAGCATTCTGAAAGCATGGAAGCAATGCATTCTTTGGTAGTCGTCTTACCACTAGATCCAGTCACTCCTATTCTGAATAGATCATGCCTTCTTCGATATTCCCGAGCTGCATCCTGAAGGCCTGAAAGAGGAGAATCAGCAAGGATAAGACAGATTTCCGCAATCAGACCGCTATCTCGAACCGAAGCAATAGCTGTATCCTTTTCTTCTTGCTCGGCAAGGATTGCCCTTGCTCCATTTTGAATTGCCTCGAGAATATGGTGATGGCCATCTGTTCTCTCGCCCTTGAGAGCTACAAACATGCTATTTGGCTCTGCCAACCTAGAATCAGTGACAACAGAGCAAATCGGCGTATCGAGCTTGCCTTTACAAGTAGCTCCAATGATACCGGCAAGTTCGCTAGCGTAGAACAAGACCTGTTGATCGGAAGCAAGGCTATTTTCTTCCATTATTGCTCACCTCCGAAGCCTTCTGTTCCTGCGTCTCAGTTACTATAATACGTTGTTCTGGAGCTGCAACTTTCATCCCTCTTCGAATCGCTGCTCTTTCGATGCTCTCCAGGTTAGCGAGCTTTGCAATATTTGCATCCAATTCTCTGCAGACTTTTAGGAGATCCATCTCAGAGCGCTGCAATTCTCTTACTTCAGCTCTCAGGGCAGCGTAGCGCGTTGTTTGATACACTAGGCCTATGAATAAAAGGCAGATAATTATGCCAAAAATCCAGAAGCGCCTTGCATTCATATCTGTACCTCTCGATCATTTGCTCGAATGGCTCTGAATTTAGCAGATCTTGAGGAAGGATTATTATGGAGCTCTTCTTTCGTAGGAGATTCTGGCTTTTTCCATTCGAGCGAAAATTGACTATCCTTGGCTTTTTCAGCGAAGATATGCTTGACAATGCGATCTTCTAGCGAATGAAAAGTTATCACCGCGCAGACAGCACCAGGGCCGAGCAATTCCAGGGCATCGATACAAGCTCTCTCGAGGCGACTGAGCTCATCGTTGACCAAGATACGAAGCGCTTGAAATGTGCGGGTTGCAGGATGAATGCGACCATTGCGATATTTGACAGGTACTGCATCATATATAATCGAAGCCAGCTGAGATGATGTACGGATATATTCTTTCTTTCTTGTCTCTACTATCGCATGCGCAATTTGTCTTGAAAAGCGTTCCTCGCCATATTTAAAGATTTCATTTGCCAGTTCTGTTTCTGAAAGCCGGTTGACAAGTTCTCCAGCAGTACACTGCGCATATGGAGAAAAACGCATGTCCAGGGGCTCATCTGCATAGAAAGAAAAACCTTTCCCCGAACTCTTGAGTTGATACATCGAGATGCCAAGATCAAAAAAAATGAGAGAAGGCCTTAGCTCGCCTTCTTCATTGTAAAGACACGAAAAAACATCCCCAGGAACTCTATAACTAGCTCTCTTATTGCGAATTTCAGATAGCACCTCATCATAGTAACCATTGATGATCGAAATTCTATCTGCAAATGGCCTAAGACGCTCAGATGCGCGATTGCAAGCATCTGGGTCTGCATCGATGCCGATGCAACGAAGCGCCTTATATTCTTTCAAAAGCGCTTCAGCATGGCCACCAGCCCCAATTGTGCAATCTATGTAGAGTGTCATAGGACTTATCTTGGAGGCAAGCTTACATACCTGTTCCAGCATCACTGGCTTATGCAGGGGAAAATCCTTGCTGTTGCCTTTATCGGAATAGGATTTTTGAGTTTGCATAATCGGCTCGCCTTGCATAGACAATCCCTCAAGAAAGCGTAAGCCCGCCAAGCTCTTCGGCAGCCATCATGAATTCCGATTGTTTTTCTGCCATATAATCTTGATATCTTTGGCTGTCCCATATCTCGATATAGCGAGAAATCGCAAGGATAACACACTCTTTCGATAGTCCTGCCCATTCTCTCAAGCTCTGAGGAATAAAGATTCTACCTAGTTTATCTACTTCCACTTCTTGAGCGGGAGCAATGATTCTTCTCTGTATTAGGCGAGATCGTGCTTGAAAGAGGCTTGTAGTGGCAAGAATCCGCTGAGAAAGTACTTCCCATTCTTCAGGTATAAAAAGCCATAAGCAGGGATCTACACCTTGTGTGATTACTAAACTCGACGATAGATTAGCACGCAGACGAGCAGGAAGAGAAAGACGGCCCTTCTCATCGAGAGTATTCTTGAATTCTCCAGTAAAGGATTTCATTTCCACTATTTCCTACTATTTACCACAATTTACCACTCATTTATCATTTTAAGCTCTAATCTTCACGTGTCAACGAAACTTTAGGAAAAAGAATCGACAGAAAACGAATATTGCGTCTTTTATCGCTATACATATGTATAGCTTCATGAGATTCAAGAGAATATTATTCTTGGAAAAAAGTTAGGGTCTTTTGAAACAGAAAACTTTCATTTGATGTCTATAAATTTTCAGTCAAGCAAGGTATCTACTAGAGAAACAATCTTACCAGAATCAATGCCATCTATGGGGCGAATATAGATTCTAATTGTTCTCAATGCTCCAGCTACCTTTTCGACTATATTTGGACAAAATAGAGTTGATCGCTGATCGAAAGATTCGAAAGAGTTGTCCACTTGAACCATCAGATCAGTTTCTAGTTTAATTCGCTCAGGAATATCGATAATTACATCGTTTTCTGCTATATCCGCAGCTTGGGCAAGCGCGCTCTCCGCTTCTGTACGCTTTGCGATATCTAATAGATCGCTGTGTAGAGGGTTGGATTCATCGAAGACATGCTCAGCTGCAAGCTTGTATACATGTTTCTCTTCAGCCTCTCTCGCAAGTCTAAAAGGAGGAAATCTAGAGCCACTCATAAGGCGATTGAAGCTGGTATCATCGATACCATATAGTTGTGAAGGCTTGAGGGCACTAGAAGTCAATCCTAGGTATACCGCCTTTCTCACCATGGCTGTTGCTGCCCTTACAACAGAGTGCCAGTAAACAGCGCGATACATTTGATACTTTGCAAAGATAAGAGCCTCGATGCTCATTTCGCCTTTCAAATCTATGGCAAGCCTATCGTCGTGCACTATGAGTCGTCTCATTATATAGTCAGCATCTTGTATGCCATATGGAACACCACAATAGAATGCATCCCGCGTCAAATAATCGATCTTATCGGGGTCGAGTACACCTGATAAAAAAGAGCGAAAAAGAAGCGTCTCTCTGCTCTGATCCTCTGTTCTATCGGGATCTATGATAGATGCAGTCTGTTCAGGATCAGCGCCACATTCCAAAACATGCTCTCGCAGAGGACTCGAAATGATCATTTCTCCAGCAAGCGCTTCATGGCGCTCGAGGGGAAGTTCTTTTAAAGAATGCGCATATGGATAATGGCCGATATCATGGCAAAGGGCTGCAACTAAAAAAGAGCGAAGCCCTGTCTTGCTGGCAAAGTCTATCTCTCCCTTTTCCACTAAAGCCAGCGCCATACGCCGAGCTATATGATAGACTCCAAGACTATGGGCTTTCCTCGTATGCGTTGCGCCAGGATATACAAGCGCCACAGGACCCAACTGTCGAATTCGGTCTAGAACCATGAAGGATTTGGATTGAAAGAGCGCATGGAGCGAAGAATCCATGTGCACATCTCCCCATACAGGATCCCTTACTACAACATCGAAGCCATGCAAAAGTGCATTCAAGAGTGAAATTTCAGACATGCCTGAACCAGCCTATTAAAAGGGTTTATATGTCTATCATTCATCGATTGAATTCTACCAGCCATCTATCAGATCATGCAACTCAGCTGACTGTTTTGAAGAAAATAGTCTGAGTGCTGACTCCCCATAAGGCCACCAAGATGCTGACTATTATACCTGCTAGAATGACACCTCCAGCAATCGCAAAAAAGGCCTTTTTATGCGAAAGGCCAAGAACCCAAGCACCTAGAGTCCCTGTCCATGCCCCCGTGGCTGGCAAAGGTATAGCTACAAAGAGTAAGAGACCCCAATAGCCATATTTTTCTATTTTTGTATGCACTTTTGTTCGCGCTCTATCCACAAATCTGTCAAAGAATCGCCTATATTGCGGAATCTTATATAAAAGCCTATGAATGCTCTCCAGGAATAAAAAAACGATAATTGGCACACATATATTTGCGGCAATCGATATAATAGCAGCAATAGGAATAGAAAACCCTTTGTAAACAGCATATGGAATTGCTCCCCTCAATTCCGATACAGGAAGAATAGAAAGAACAATCGTCTTAATAAGGTCTGTATTCATCAGGGGCACTATAGCGAGCTCGCCTAAGCCTGTCTAGAGAAAGAGTCGGCCATATAGAAACTGGCACTATCTTACAATAGTAAAAGACACAGAACATTGCGGTGAATAGACACACCTTAGCGTAGCAATGCGATTTCTTTAAGAGCACGGAAAAAATCTTCAGGATATGGCTCTATCCAAATAAGTCCTGGTAAAGCACGAAAAAATGTCATTTGGCGCTTTGCGTACTGTTTTGTATGCAATTCTATGGCATTTGCTATTCTTTCAATCGGCTCCCCTTCAAGTTCGAAAAACTCGCGATATCCAATGGCTCGAAGGCCTGGATCATTAGAACTATATCCAAGATTCTTAAGCTTTTCATTTTCAGATGCAAGACCTTCCATCATCATGACTTTAACTCGTTCTTGGATTCGTGTATGCAATTCCTCCCGGCTCCGCATCATCCCGATCACAAGAAAATGTTTACCAGAACGAATCTTCTTTTGAGGAGCGAATATACTTGGTGGCTTTCCTGAGGCTCTGAGAATCTCGACGGCTCTTGTAAGCCTATAGATATCTCGCTCATGGATCCGAGCTGCGCTCTTGGGATCGGCCTTTGCAAGTTCTTCTCTTAAGGCTTGAGACCCGAATATTTCTAGATCTTTGGCAACTTGGGCACGAATTGTTCGAGAACTCGGCGGAGAAGAAGGCAAGCCACAGATAAAATTCATGAGATAGTAGCCAGTTCCACCACTCACGATGGGCAAAATCCCTTGAACTGAAAGCTGAGAACACAATGTGTCGGCTCGCTCGACAAACTCACCTGCAGTATACTGCTCATCGGGGTTTTTTATGTCTAAAAGATGATGAGGAAGTCTCTTTAGCAAATCCTGTGAAGGCTTAGCTGTTCCAATATCCATAAAGCGATAAGCCTGCATAGAATCTGCAGAGATTATCTGAGCAGCATATAGATCAGCGTGCCACGCACTTCGAAGGCGCGGAATCCACGAATCTGCGCCTTCACCAAAAATTGTGTCTAAAAGATGGGTCTTTCCAGATGCAGTTGGACCAACAAGTATTATGGCATCAACTGGTAATAAGTTTGTAGCCAACGGTCTTTTCGAAGATTTCCTGAGTCGACATGGAAACGACCTTGCCATTGTTTTTCTCTACTTCTGGTGTCCGCAATACGGCAAGCTGGTATGCTCGAACGGCAATTGCTGCAGCCAATTCGTACGCATTTCCTGAAAAATTTATAAGAGACTCAAGCGGCATTATCATCCAAAAATTCTCCTCTATCTAGGACTTGATTTCTAATAACTAAGAACGGAATGTATCAAAATATAAGAATATAGCCAATAATCGAAAATCAAAGCCCAAGTTCTCCGAGCTTCTTATCCAGCTTTGCAAGAATCTGGTCTTCGTCGAAGTCTTCACTCAACAGCTGACCTCCAGGCTGGCTTGCCTTATCCTTAGCTGCTTTACTCTTGAACGACATTGGATGGCTCTCTGTTTTTCTTAGATCATCCAAAAGGAAAATACCCGCCAAAATCGCAACACGTAGAGGGTCAGCCACACTCATTCTGGCGGAGATTCTTGCGTACCTCTGTTTCAAATCCTCTACCAGGCTCTCGATATATTCAGGACTATCATCGGTCTTGATTGTAAAAGATTGACCTAGTATTTCGATATGCATGGGATGGTTAGAAGATATCGAGCTCATCTTGGCCTCCTCGAAAGGGGGCATTCTGGGACTCAGAATCCGGCTGGGAATCGTCCGCCGGCTCCTC
>MWDY01000218.1 GCA_002070755.1 Spirochaetes bacterium ADurb.Bin110
GCCATGTATGCCAGCGCAATTGGTGTATGGGCTATTCGCTTAGTTATAGGATATATATTAGCAGATATGTTGAATTTAGCGCTTGTTGGTGCATGGATTGCCGTTACCTTAGATATGGCGGTTAGAATGGTGTTGGTGCTTAAAAGGTTTTCTAGTGGTGTATTTAAGAAATATAGCAAGCAGTATAGTGAGGATAGTGAAGTGATGATATGAAAGTGCTTTATCAGCATTGTTAGTTTTATACGATTATCTAAATCGCTGTTTTGCGCTGGGCGCATGAAAAACAAAGTTCAAACCAATAATCAATGACGAGGAGGACCACGATGCCTGAATTTTCAACAGCATTTTCGGTTCAAAAGAGCGATCGGAAGCTAACACATCAAGAGCTCGTACGCGCTATCCGATTTATGATAGCCGCAGAGTATGAAGCTATTCAACTCTATATGCAACTTGCCGAATCGATCGACAATGATTTGGCTATCGAAGTATTAGAAGACATTGCCAATGAAGAACGGGTGCATGCAGGCGAATTCTTGCGTCTATTGCACGAGATCGCTCCCGATGAATCCAAATTCTATAAAGAGGGGGCCGAAGAAGTGGAAGAGGAGATAAAAAAAGCCTCAAAGTAGTACACATGAGTTAGTTTTAAGGTCCAGCTCAATTCTCGAAAGGCCATGTATTCTAAAGCTAGGGCTTTCTTAATCCTGTTCATCCCGTTCAATCTCGTCATCATGTCAAGAATTCTTATAGAATATGCTCTAAAAACCTGCGTGTGCGCTCTTCTCGCGGAGAGGTGAAAAATGTGTCCGGTGGCGCTTCTTCAACAATTTGACCGGCATCCATAAAGATTATGCGGTTAGCGGCAGCCCTTGCAAAGCCCATCTCATGCGAAACCACGAGCATAGTCATGCCTTCATGAGCGAGATCGGTCATTACATCGAGCACTTCTTTTATCATTTCTGGGTCGAGCGCGCTGGTTGGCTCATCGAAGAGCATGACTTTTGGGTTCATGGCGAGGGCGCGAGCGATTGCGACACGCTGCTGCTGTCCTCCGGATAGCTGCTCAGGCCAGGCTTTTTCTTTATCTAAAAGCCCAACTTTTTCAAGCAGGGCTCTTGCCATATCGACAGCTTCTTCTTTGCTCTTCTTGAGCACGTTGATCGGTGCGAGAGTGATGTTATCGAGCACCGTTAAATGGGGAAAGAGGTTGAAGCTTTGGAATACCATGCCTACCTTTTCGCGGATATGACGGATATCGGCATCTGGATCCGTTACGCTCTCTCCATCGATAAGAATTTCTCCAGAATCGAGGCGTTCGAGACGGTTGATGCATCGAAGTAGAGTGCTCTTGCCTGAACCAGATGGGCCTATGATTAGGACAACTTCGCCCTTTCTTACGGTTATGCTGATACCTCGGAGCGCTTCTATAGTGCCAAAGGTTTTTACGGCGTCTATGATCTCAATGTACTTTTCCACGGTGTCTCAGCCTTTCTTCCATTATTGCAACCAGACGCGAGAAAAAGAGCGTCATTACAAGATAAATGAGCGCGACGACGGTGTAGCTTTCGAAATACCTGAAAGTAGTCGAAGCAAATTCTCTGCCTCTTCTTAGGAGGTCGGATACGGCAAGAATCGAGACTAGCGAAGAATCCTTAAGAAGCGCTATGAATTCATTTCCAATGGGAGGCAGAACGATTCGAATAGTCTGAGGAATGATGATTTTGCGCATGGCCAAAGAGCGCGACATGCCGAGAGCAAGGGCTGCTTCCATCTGGCCGCGAGGGATAGCCTGCATGCCTGCTCTAAAAATCTCTGCAAGATAGGCGCCATAGCAGATAGACATGGCCAGCACCGCAGCAGTAGGTCCCTGGAGCCGCAGAAGCGGTCCCAGAGCATAATATATATAGAAGAGCTGAACAAGAAGCGGAATTCCCCGAATGACCTCGACATAGACAGTTGCGATTCGATTTATGACAAGGTTCTGCGAAATGCGCCCCAATCCAGCAAAGAGACCGATGATCAAGGCAAAAAATATGGAAATGATAGTAACCGAAAATGTTGCGATAAGTCCGTCGGGAACAAAGGAAAGAATCCTAAGATATGGATCTGGGCTTATGAGCGGCAAGATTATCAGCATTGCTATAGCACCGAAGAAGGAGATATTCCAAGCCGACATAAGGCTGCCCTCATCCTTTATGGGGATGAGGGTGCCGTCTGTTACATTGATGGTCATTTTTTCGGAGCTTTTTGAATTCTTTTCAGATGATGAATGGCCTTTCATTTTTATGCTTTGTTGACCGTTCTATTGTGGCTTTCATGCCTATTTGAGCCATTTCTGGATAAGTTCGTCGAGCTTGCCAGATTCCTTGACTTTGGCAAGGCCATCGTTGAAAAGTTTTTGGGTCTTTGTATCTCCTTTCTTGAAGACAAAGCCCAGCCACTCATCGGTGAAGGGTTCACCGGCAATTTTTAATCTGTCTTTATACGAAGCGTTCTGGAGCGCAAAATTGGCTGCAATTGGTGAATCTGCAACCACACCGTCGATATTTCCGTTTGCAAGATCTTCGAAGGCAAGCCCTATTTCATCGTATGTCTTGAGTTCCACACCAGAGACTTTGCTGATTTCGATTGCACCGGTTGTTCCGATCTGCGCGCCTACCTTCTTGCCTACCATATCCGTGAGGCTGTTCACTCCCGTAGTTTCTTTTCGGACGACAAGAACCTGGCCGGCATTTACATAAGGCTCGGAGAAATCCATTGTCGCCTTGCGCTCCTCGGTGATCGTGACAGAGGATGCTATGACCTTGTAGTTGCCCGTGGCGAGGCCAGCAAAAATGCCATCCCAGGCTGTATTTTTGAATTCCACTTCGAATCCGCCGGCCTTGGCGATTTCGTTCACAAGATCGATATCGAATCCCACGATATTCTTATTCTCATCTATATATTCCATGGGTGGCCAGGTAGCATCGGTGGCAACAACTATCTTGGTTGGCTTTTTTGCGCAGGAAAAAAGGCTACCTGCAGCGAGTGCGACAAGCAAGGCAAGCGCAACAGTGGTGGAAATTGATCTAAGTTTTTTCATACCTCTGCTCCTTTTGGACATCTATTGGAATCCATGTCCTGTATTAAAGCAATTTATTGTATGAGGAGAATATGGCGAATTGCATATAGTGTCAATAATCTCGAATAAATATGGGACTTTTGGGGCATAAGGCGAGTAAGAACGCAGCGCATCTGGTATTGAATACAAAATAGCGCAATGGCTTCATAGAGCCGCAAGGCGAGCCGTGATAGCGGCTAGCGTTCGAATGCTGAGATGCTCTTTCCCGGATAGATATGTTTCAAGGGTATCGTTCAAGGGTTTTCCCCATTTATCCGGCACACCGTTTATTATGCCGATCACAGTCCCCACAAGGCCAGCGTTGCAGTCGACATCGAGGCCTGCATGAGCAAGTATCCGGAAGGATTCGGTCATGTCGCCATTGCCAAACCATAGCGCAGTTATGACGGCTGCAATGTTGGGGTAGGCATGGATCCAGTTATAGCGTTCGAAATACACATCGAGCTTTTTCCAAGCTGCTTCTGGGTGCTCACTCGAGCGGACAGTCTCGAGACATTTTACAAGCACGGCAGCATATTCGCTCTTTGCAGGTATAAATTGAGC
Organism: Spirochaetes bacterium ADurb.Bin110; assembly: GCA_002070755.1. The sequence goes on from MWDY01000218.1 coordinate 3,665, forward strand.
GGCACTGGTAAGGAGGGTACGGGGGTCAGACAAAACAAAAGCTAGAGAAGTCAGAACCGCAGCATAGATTTCTCCATAGACTCCATTTTCTGCATGCGATACTACGCCATCGAGATGGGCGAGGCGAGCTGCTTCCATTGGCCAGCCAGGGCTCACAAGGCCACAGACCATACCGCGCATCTGCGCTCCTATCCAATTAGAGTAAGGGTTGTGCCAAGAGCCTGATTCTGGAGGGAATATACCATCAGCCAAGTTGTGCAAAGCTATCCATTCGGCAGACCATCCAAAGGGAATCTGGCGTATCCACTCGAGTGCAATGTCGCGCGATGTCAGATTTCTTCCATTTTTTTCCAGCGCATCGAGAAAGGCGAGCTCATATACCACATCGTCGTTTGTGGTTTCTGGTTCCGTTATATATTCGGCTATGTGGCCATAAACCTTATGTAATTGCTCGCTATGATAACCTTCGATTGCTGTACCGAATGCGCCGCCTGCAAGTTGGCCAAGCCAGCCAGCATGTATCCTGGCTTCTAAATCGCCTGGTAGAGAAGGGCGATCGGTCTTGGAGACGGTAACGGCAGGCATTGCTTCGCGAATCTCATCCCATTCTTGTGGATGTTCATAGCGCCAATATGGATGGGAGAGGTCTC
>MWDY01000219.1 GCA_002070755.1 Spirochaetes bacterium ADurb.Bin110
TGAAAAGTGTGAATATGCTCGTGCGCTAGGTGTACACCCGAGTCGCTTCTCTATACATCATCTAACCGTCAATTCTAAAGTCCCACGTACCTTCCAGAATCCTCTCTTTGCCTCAAACTATCTCGACAGAGAGCTTAGAAAGGATCTTGCGGACCATCGCCGCGAAACAGTGTGCTTTCCCAGGAATGTAGCGAATATGTTGAATCGCCTTGTCGTATACTTAGGCTGGCACAATTATGAAAAACATTACAGGATTGCTAAGCATATCATTCTGACGCATGCTGAAGTAGCTGGTATTGAAAGAAATGCGATTTGCAAGGCTAGAGAATCACAGTTCAAAGAGCGTGCATTCCTAAGCAGAATAGGATTGTCGATTCTTGAAAGAAGGCTATGGCTTAGGAGTTTCTCAACTCCTCTTAAGAGAAAAGCTGAGTATGTGCCTTTCTATGCTTATGCATGAAAAACACTCCTAGCAGATTGCCAAAGCAATATACACAAGGTTCGTAGCAGTATTGAATTCTTCATCGGGATCTTAGGGATTTCAAGAGAATAGTGTGCCAGGCTTGAGTTGAGCGGCGTTTAAGCCCCCAAGTCGTGTGCCTTCTGCCACTGCCTCATGGATAGATCCATGACGTTCGAGAATGCGCGCAAGACCTGCGCCGAACGCATCGCCTGAACCTATAGGATTGCGGACTTTGACAGGTTCGACGGGATGCTCGCAAAGCCTTTGGCCATCCCAATAAAGCGTGGATTTTGCTCCGCGAGTTACCACGAGGTAAGTACCGTATTCGCTAAAGAAGCGTTTGCCTTGTTCTTCGACCAATTTTCGAGCCGATTCCTCATCGCGAACTTCAGCGTAAGGAATTCCAAGAGTCTGTGCGAGTTCTTCGAGATTTGGCTTTGCACAGACAGGATGGAACTCCAGACATTCGAGGAGATCTTGCTTTTTTATATCGAGATAGAGATGCGTGCCAACATCCCAAGCGATTCGCGCAAAGCGAGTCATTGTGCCCTGTGCTATTCCAGCCGCTACTGTACCTGAAAGAAGCACGGCGTCGGCCTGTTTGACTAGATCAGCAAAGCGTTTTACAAGATCATCGCTTGTCTCCGGTGCTACCGGCAGAGATTCTTCGACAAGTTCGGTAGTCCTGCCTTCTGCCCCTTCTATGAGGGTCGTGCAAAAGCGTATGGGTGCACCTGACTCGACCCATTCTACCGAAATGCCGTCGGCTGCACACATGGTTAGGAACCAAGATCTGGTAGGTCCACCAAGCTGTGTAAGATGAATCGCCTTTTCTCCAAGCTGCGTCAAAATTCGCGTTGGAATAACACCCTTTCCTGCAGCATCGATTCGCCAATTCGAGGTCCTATTTACTTCTCCTGGCTCGATCTTATCGAACACGATGGTCTTTTGGATCGTCGGATTGAGGCAGACACAGAGAAAATGAGGAGGTTTTTTGGTTTTTCGTCTTGGTTGTGTTTTTTCGCTCGTCTGCAAGGTGGGAGAAATCAGTTCATTTTGTAGCATAAAATCAATCTATCATATAATTTTATGATGATAAAGCGTTTTAATCTCAGCGACACAAAAGGATATCTTATAATAAGGCGCCCCGCCCAAGGGGCGGGGCGAAATAGCCTTTGGTAGCATCTTTGGCCTTGAGCAAGGCGAAATGGGCTTTTACACCATTTATCGAAAGAGACACGAAAAATGATCCCAAAAAAAGGCGCTCAAAAAAGAACTACAAGTGAAAAACAATAAAAAAAGGTTTTCAAGCGCCTTTTGAATCTATTATTGCTCTCCTAGCCCAATGCAAGTACTGGTTGTTCGATGAGATCTCTGAAGTGCTTTAGGAATCGGGCCCCATAAGCGCCATCTACGATTCGATGGTCGGCCGTAAGCCCAATCTCGATAACAGGAACAAAAGAAATGCCTTCATGGCCGCCCTCTACCGGCCGTTTTGTGATGGCTCCTACAGAGATAATTGCGCACTGAGGCGGGTTAATGATGGCTCTGAATCTGGTTATGCCAAACATTCCCAGATTTGATAGCGTTATTGTGCCATCTTGCATTTCATCTGGGCTAAGGGCCTTATTTCTTGCTTTTTCAGCAAGATTGATGAGTTCTTGGCCAAGATCCCTGATGCCCCTATTGCCGCAGTCTCTTAATGTAGGCACTACAAGGCCATCGGGACTATCTATCGCGATCGAAACATTGAAATGCTTATAGACCCTAATCTCGCCGTTTCCAAGCCAAGAGGAATTCAATAATGGATAATCCGAGACAGCTGAAGCCATCAATTTTGCCAGCAAGACCGTAATAGAGACTTTCTCTTCTTTTGATTTGAAGGCGTTCTGAGCATCTATTAGACCTTGTGCATTTGCTTCGATTGACAGGGTAAACTGAGGTATCTCGGTCCAGCTCTGTGTAAGTCGCTCCGCCGCTATCTGGCGAATTCTGCTAAGTTTTACATCTTCGTGCTTTTGGGTGATCGGCTCTGTTGCTAAGGGCTTTCTTCTAGACGCACCAGCAGCAATGACATCTTGGGCAATAATGGCGCCTTGCGGACCGCTTCCTTTAAGCATTGCTAGGTCGATGTCCTTTTCTTTGGCGATGGCTCTTGCGTAGGGAGAGGATGGTATGAAACCTTTAGCCATAAAGTCGCCCAATTCAGCGGCGGGCTCGATTGCTGACGCTCGCTGGACAATTTCCTTCTGTATTTCCAGCTTGGCTTTAGACTCTATCTCAGTAGGGGTAGAAGTCGCCAAAGCAGCTGAAATGACCTGAGCTTTAACATTATCTTCCTTAGCTTTACCTTCCTTTGTGCTTTCTTTTATGATATGCAGCGATGCTACATCCTCCAGTGCTTCGCCTTTTTCCGCAAGAATTGCAACTGGCGTACCCACGGGCACCGTCTGTCCTGTCTGTATTAAGATCTTTCCAAGAGTTCCTTCTCTTTGGGCTTCATAGGGGACAACTGCTTTATCATTTTCGACATAGAAGACGATATCTCCCTTTGCAATAGGCTCGCCTTCTTTTTTGACCCACTCAGTTATGGTGCCTTCATTCATTGTGAGGCCCAACTGTGGCATCAAAATTTCGATAGCCATAGATTAGCCCTCCTTATGTAGGACGCGGTAAATAGCTTGAATGATATCTTCTTTCTGGGCAGCCATAAATTTTTCTAGGACGGGGCTAAAAGGCACAGGTATATTCTTTGCCCCCACACGCTCTATTGGAGCATCGAGCCAGTAGAAAGCCTCGCTTTGAATGGTTGCCGCTATCTCGGCGCCAAGCCCGCCAATCATCACCGCTTCATGGGCGATCACACATCGATGTGTCTTTTTTACGGATTCCACAATAGTCTTGCGATCGAATGGTTTAAGCGTGAGAAGGTCGATGATCTCCACATCTATTCCTTCGGCTTCGAGCTGCTTTGCTACGTCTTCGCATTTTTGCACCATGATCGAATAAGCGACGATAGTGACATCCTTTCCGGGTCTGCGAATCTCCGCTTTTCCAAGAGGTGTTAGGTATTCCCCGTCAGGAACAGGTCCTTTTTGAGGATATAGGACTTTATGCTCGAAATATATGACTGGGTCGTTCTGCCTTATGGCCGATTTAAGTAAGCCTTTGGCGGTTGCAGGGCTGGATGGCGTAACGATGATAAGCCCAGGAATATTCTGAATCCAGCCCTCGACACTCTGGCTGTGTTGAGCCGCAGCCTGATTGTTTATGCCATCTGGAGCTCTAATGACTAAGGGAATATTCGCCTGGCCTCCGAACATATAGCGGTTTTTTGCAATTTGGTTGGCGAGCTCATCGAAAGCAACGCCTATAAAGTCCGCAAAGTGCATGTCTGCAACTGGCTTTGTACCGGTCAGAGCTGCACCAAGCGCAGCGCCAACTATTGCTGTCTCGGAGATCGGCGTATCGCGAATACGATCGCCAAATTCATCGGGCAAGCCCTTGAATTGTCCGAAAATACCGCCCTGGCGGACAATATCTTCACCATATACGAATACAGTAGGATCTCTGCGCATCTCCTCGCGCATTGCCTCAAGAGTTGCTTCAGAAAAAGAAATGGTTCTCATTGCAGTGCCTCCGGGAATTCCATGGGAGAAAAGGAGAATAGATCATCGAGAGCCTCTTGCGGATCAGGGAAGGGACTTGCTTCGGCAAATTCTATTGCAGCCTGTATTTCTTGTTCTGCTTGATCATATAGCTTTGAAATACCAGCCTCGTTTGCTAAGCCCTCGTCGAGGAGTCTGTTCTTATACAGTTTTATGGGATCTCGTTCGTCGATCATTTTCTTGACTTCTTCTCTTGTTCGATAGCGTTCGGGGTCTCCTACGAAGTGGCCTTTTACTCGATAGGTGAGGCATTCCAGGAGTGCAGGGCCTTTTCCTTCTCTTGCTCTTTCTACAAGATAATTAGCAGCATTGTAGACTTCGGTGACATTGTTGCCATCGACTGTATAGCCCTCAATACCATAACCCTTTGCTCTGTCCGCTACGTGCTGCGCTGAAACCGCATAGCTCACTGGTGTTGTAGATGCGTATTGATTGTTTTCATTGACAAAGAGCACTGGCAATTTCCAAATCGATGCTAGATTGAGCGCTTCATGGAATGTGCCTCGATTCGATGCTCCGTCGCCAAAAAAGCACACCGCGACTTGATCGGTCTTCTTTATCTGCGAAGAAAGCGCGGCTCCCACCGCGATATTGAATCCACCGCCTACGACACCA
>MWDY01000220.1 GCA_002070755.1 Spirochaetes bacterium ADurb.Bin110
AGCCTCTTTTCCTGCGCAAAAAAGCCAACCAAGATAGTTGTTGCCACCGATGCTACCTGGCCACCCATGGAATATGTCGATGAGAATAAAAATATCGTGGGATTCGATATCGATCTTGTAAACGAAATCGCCAAGGCTGGCGGCTTCGAAGTGGAATTCAAGAATACAGCTTGGGATGGCATTTTTGCAGGCCTCGCCACGGGCAACTACAAGGTCATAGCATCCTCTGTCACAATCACCGAAGAACGCAAGGCGACAATGGATTTCTCCGAGCCTTATGTAAATGCTGGCCAGGTTCTCGTTGTCCGAAAAGAAACTACGGGAGTAAGCAGCCTCGCGGATATGGTAGGCAAGAAGGTTGGCGCGCAGATCGGAACAACCGGCGCTATCGAAATCAGCAAAGTCTCTGGTGTCGAACTCAAGACATACGATGAAATAGGACTTGCTTTCGAAGATCTCGCAAACGGAAATATCAATGGTGTGGTTGCAGATTCACCCATTGCGGCCAATTTTGCGCTCCAGAACGCGTCATATAAGGACAGGTTAAAGATTGCCGGTGAACCCTTCACCGATGAGTGGCTGGGCTTTGTCTTCAAGAAAGGAGATACAAAGACCCAAAAACTCTTCAACGATGGTCTTGCCAAAGTCAAGGAATCTGGCAAGCTCGACGAACTTGTCAAGAAATGGCTCCAATAGGCATGAAAGCCATAATAGAATGGTCAACAAAGCATAAAAATGAAAGGCCACTCATCGTCTGAAAAGAATTCAAAAAGCTCCGAAAAAATGACCATCAATGTAACCGACGGCACCCTCATCCCCATAAAGGACGAGGGCAGCCTTATGTCAGCTTGGAATATCTCCTTCTTCGGGGCTATAGCAATGCTGATAATCTTGCCGCTCATAAGTCCAGATCCATATCTTAGGATTCTTTCCTTTGTGCCCGACGGACTCATCGCTACATTTTCGGTTACTATCATTTCCATCTTTTTTGCCTTGATCATCGGTCTTTTTGCGGGGTTGGGGCGCATTTCGCAGAACCTTGTCATAAATCGAATCGCGACTGTCTATGTCGAGGTAATTCGTGGAATTCCGCTTCTTGTGCAGCTTTTCTACATCTATTATGCGCTTGGGCCACTTCTGCAGCTCCAGGGACCTACCGCCGCGGTGCTGGCCATGTCTATCTGCTATGGCGCCTATCTTGCAGAGATTTTTAGAGCAGGTATGCAGGCCATCCCACGCGGCCAGATGGAGGCAGCCCTTGCTCTTGGCATGTCGCGCTCCTTGGCCATGCGCAAAATCGTCATCCCTCAGACTATTCGAATCGTCCTGCCTCCCATTGGAAATGAATTCATCGCGCTCCTTAAGGATTCTTCGCTAGTCTCGATTCTCGCCGTATCCGACCTCCTGCGAAGAGGCAGAGAGTTTGCTTCGACTACTTTCAGGTATTTCGAAAGCTACACCATCGTCGCGCTCATTTACCTTGTAATGACGCTCTTTTTCTCGCGCCTAGTTGCAATAATGGAAGAAAGGCTAAGACACCGTGGAAAAGTACATTGAGATCATAGACGCCGTAAAAACCTTTGGCACTATAGAAGCGCTCCGAGGTATCAGCATAACCGTAAGAAAGGGCGAAGTTGTCCTAATCATAGGTCCATCTGGTTCAGGCAAGAGCACACTTCTCCGATGCATCAACCGTCTCGAACGCCTCGATTCTGGAGAAATCCTTATCGATGGAGAGAGCGTAACGGATCCAGATGCCGATATCCGTCACATCCGCGAAAAGGTAGGCATGGTATTCCAAAGCTTCAACCTCTTTCCCCATCTAACCGTGCTCGAGAACATAACCCTCGCACCGATCAACGTGCTCAAGAAGAGCAAAGAAGAAGCAGCCGATATTGCAAGAGCTCTGCTGGAAAAAGTGGGGCTCTTGGATAAAGAAAAAGCCTGGCCCGAGCAGCTATCTGGAGGACAGCAGCAGCGCGTTGCGATCGCCCGCGCCCTCGCCATGAACCCCAAAGTCATGCTCTTCGATGAACCGACGAGCGCCCTCGACCCAGAGATGATAAAAGAAGTACTCGATGTAATGACCGACCTCGCTCACGAAGGCATGACCATGCTGGTGGTTTCTCACGAGATGGGCTTTGCCAGGGCTGCCGCCAATCGCATAATCTTTATGGATGCCGGTCAAATTGTTGAAGAAGCGCCGCCGGATACATTCTTCACCTCTCCGCGCGAAGATCGTACACGAAGGTTTTTGGAGCATATTCTGTAAGAGTTTTTGACATAATGACGGGATTGAACAGGATTAAGAGGGCTCTAACTTTGAAATGCATGGCCTTTCGAGAATTGGGCTGGGCATTAAAAGTCATGTGTACTACTTTAGGGCTTTTTTTATCTCCTCTTCCACTTCTTCAGCCCCCTCTTTATAAAATTTCTCTTCATCCGGAGCGATCTCATGCAATAGGCGCAAGAATTCGCCTGCATGCACTCGTTCTTCATTAGCAATATCTTCTAATACTTCGATGGCCAAATCATTATCGATCGATTCGGCAAGCTGCATATAGAGCTGAATAGCTTCATATTCTGCAGCTATCATAAATCGGATAGCTCGTATGAGCTCTTGATGCGTGAGCTTCCGATCGCTCTTCTGAACCGAAAATGCTGTTGAAAATTCAGGCATTGTAGTCCTCCTCGTAATTGATTATTAGTTTGAGCTTTGTTTTTCATGAGCCCAACGCAAAACATCTACTTAGATAATTATATAATAACTAACAATGCTAGGGGGGCATAAGTCAAGTGTATTCTCAGGTCACTGGCCCCGGATTGAATAGCACAAGTCCTGGTATCTATTATCTGTATTGAAAGTCTAATTGAAAGCCGAGAATTAGAAAGAATTCTTGCTGCTTCAATCTCCTCCACAATGCAACGCTAGCAACTTATGATATCAAAGGCTAGGGCGAGCCAGCTTCGCATTGTGAAAGAAAGGCTTTTATTTGACTTAATTCCTCAGGTGAAGTGCTTTCATACCATCACTTCGCTCTCATCACAGTATTCCTTGCTGTACTTCTTAAATACACCACTAGAAAATCTCTTAAGCACCAGCACCATTCTTACCGCCATATCTAGGGTAACGGCAATCCACGCACCAACAAGCGCCATATTCAAAAAATCTGCTAATATATATCCTAAGACCAAGCGAATAGCCCATACGCCAATTGCGCTGGCATACATGGCATATTTTGTATCTCCCGCACCCCGCAAGGCTCCAGCAACAACAAAGTAAACAGCAGCAAAAGGCTGGGAAAATGCTAAAATCTTTAAAGCATTTTCCCCCAGGGCAATTACTTGGGCATCTCTAGTAAAAATCATTGCGGCATATTTGCCCAAGAAAAAGTAAACAACACCGACCAATGACATGATTATCGTACTGATGATTATCGATTGCCGTGTTGTTTCTTCTGAAAGTTCAGGTTTTTTTGCCCCTATACCCTGTCCCACGAGAGTAGTGGCAGCCATTTGAAATGCCATTGCCGGTACAAGTCCCAGACCATCAATATTTATTGCTATCTGATGGGCAGCAAACATTATAGTGCCAAATCCGGCTATCAATCGTGCAAACAACAATGCTCCTGTCCTCATAATCAGCTGCTCTATTGCTGCTGGCGTGCCTATGCTCAACACATCTCGCATAATATTGGGTTCAAAGCGGTATGAGTCATGAATAGATATACTGATATATTTATCTCGTGCATATACTGCATGCATAGTAATGCAAAATGCTATTAATCTGGAAAAAGATGTGGCTATTGCTGCACCTGCTACTTCTAATCGAGGAAATCCGAGTTTACCGTTTATTAGTACCCAATTCATGAATATATTTACGACATTTGCTACAATGTTTGAAATCATGGGGGTTATCACATCTCCGACACCCCTTAGAGCGGCTGCCAGTACCATGTTACCCACAGTAAACACTGTTCCTGCCATTACAATTTGCATATAAATCGTTCCAGGCTCAATTGTATCAACATCTGCGCCCATCAATCGGATAATAGTCCTGGAAGCGGGAATACCCGCTGCAGTTACAACAACTCCCATAAGCAGCACTATTACAAAAGATTGTCTGGTTACACGACAAGCATATTCACGATCTCCGGCTCCCGAAGCTCTTGCCACAAGAGCTGTAGTCCCGACAACCAGTGCACTAAATACCGAAAATATCAGCATGGTTGGCTGAGCTGCAAGTCCAGTTGCGGCAATAGCCCATGGCCCAAGGGTACCTACCTGTATCATGTCTATCATTTGAACCAGCATCATAAGAAAAAATTCAAGCATTGCCGGCAAAGCCAATTTGAATATTGCCTTACGCACATCGGCAGGTTTTTTAGCTTCCAAAAAAAACGATATATTTCTAGCTTTATCCCCTAACGATGCCATATAACCACCTTTTGTCTCGCATGATATTTGATTTTCCTACAAATGTAGATTTGGCCAAAAATTTATATTTTGTATATTTTATAATAGTACAAAAATTGAACCTTCTTATCAACCAAAATTTGACACCTTTTTAGTTTATTAAGACACCTGCTTTAGAACTCAAAGAGAATCACTGTATGCAGAAGGATATATTGTTCCAATCCCAAAAGCCCTTTCGAAAAGCTTCCTCCAAGCATTATATCTGAATTATTTGCCTTGTTTTTAGAAAATGATAATAATTGTAATATATACTTACGGGGAAACGGAGGTCTCTATGATCACAATCAGAGATATTGCTCAATATTATGCTCAATACAATCTTAATGCCAACATTCGCATGATCGCTATAATCTCCGATATGATTCAGGATCCTATAAATTCTCCTTTGAAAGGCTATTTCTTAAAAGCACTGGGAACCCTGCTCGAACATATCTATTTGGCCGATCTCTCATGGCTCAAAGCATTTATGGAACTTGGGAATTACGGCAAAAATATAGAAGAAGATCTTGGATTTGCGCTCGAGCCCGGCAAGAGCCTTTTCCAAAATTTCGAGGATTTCACATTGAAAAGACAAAAGCTAGATATGCTCATTGTCGAGTTCACGAGCAAGGTCGAAGAAGAATTCTTTTCAAAAAAGCTCACGATAAAAAACAGCGAGGGCGAGCAAACGGAATGCGAGGCATGGAAGGCAATAATCCAATTCTTCAATCGCCAAACACATTATCGTGGCCAAATCAGCAACATACTCGATCAGCTTCATATTCCAAACGATTTTTCGAATATGATTATGATATCATAAAGCAACAAAATGCTCGTACCAGAAAGCTTTGAACTGACCAACATTCGGTTAAGGCGACCGCGTCTGAGCGATGCACCAGCTATTTTCGAGTATGGTAGCGACCCAGAGGTTGCACGATTTGCAGATTGGCCACAGCTCACAAGTCTCGAGCCACTTCTAGAAGCACTGCGCAGACGAGAAATCCTCTGGAATGAAGGGGTCGAATACTATTGGATCGTTACTCTTAAAGAATCAGACAGAGCGATTGGTGCTATTTCCTGTCGAATTGCAGAAAATTCAGCAGAAATAGGATATCTCCTCAATAGGAAATATTGGGGCAGAGGCTATGCAACCGAAGCCGCTAAAGCTATCGTCGATTGGGCATTGTCTCAGGCTGAGATATCGCGAGTCTGGGCCACTTGTGATGTTGAAAATGTCGCCTCTATTCATGTGCTTGAGAGAATTGGCATGCACAGAGAAAGAATATTGCGGAATTACTGCACAAGGCCACAGATTTCGGGCCAAGCAAGAGACGCCTATCTATATGTTCGAATAAGCAAGACAGGTACTAGAAAGCAGAAGCAACACAAAACCTAAATCCATGCTATAGTTGACTCGACAGAGGAGTATTATGCAAAAACGATCGCACAGCCCTTTTTTACTCGCGGCTAAGCCGCTATTAGTCGAGATTATCGATCTGCTCGAGCCTCATTTCGATTATATAAGTGTGCTCGCTACTGATGATCGCGGTCTTTCGTATGTCGCTCTCCCTGGCGAGACGCGCACATGCGAGCCTATGTGGGTGCAGCGAGGCTTTGTTTTTCGGGCTCAACAAGATGGCAGGGTTGTGGAATACGCATGTTCCACTTTGCCCTTCGATGTTTCTGAGCCTTCGGACTTGGCTTATAAGGCGATTAAATCTACATCCTTATCCGGCGCCGACTCTGAAACCATCTCTAAAGCTAATTCGATTGCTGCATCAGCCGCCTCCATAATCCAGGCTCGCCTCGAGGTCTTGCTCACCGATCCAACTCTAATCAGATTTCCAAAGATCCCCGATATTCCCGCTACAGAAGAATATTGCGGAGAAATCGAAGAAGATCCATTCGTTGCCGACCCTGAATCGATTCTCTCGCGCCTTGTAGCCCTGCGCGAAAGACTCACAGATGGCAAGACCGTGGTCATGGCTCAGTCTAGCTATGAATGTGTCGATGTCTCCAGGCTCTTTGTCTCGCCTAAGCGTTCACTTATGCAGAGTTTTCTGTGGTCGCAAGCTTATCTCTTTGGCTTGGCGCGGCGCGGAGAAATCAGCAAGATGTCCTACCGCCCCGCTTCCGGTAGAAAGGGCTTA
>MWDY01000221.1 GCA_002070755.1 Spirochaetes bacterium ADurb.Bin110
TTGGATTTCATCGAAGGCTTCTTCTGGAATTGCGAAGAAATCCCCTCGTATAGAAAGGGAAATGATCCGCGAAGACAAGGAGAGCGGAGGCTCCACTTCGAGTGTCATGCGCAAAAGCTTGCATCCTTCTGGCTTACCGATCAGTTCGAGCTTCATTTTTATAGCTCCTTTTTAGAGGTACTCCAAGCCTCGCGAGCATGAAAGCTCGTTCTAGCAAATGGAGCTGACAGCACAGAGTCAAAACCGAGAGTCTTTGCCATGTCTGCATATTTGCCGAACTTTTCTGGGCTTATATATTCCTCTACGGGAATCTCATTTGGCGATGGCTGCAGGTATTGGCCCATCACTATTAGGGATACACCCACTGACCTGAGATCTTCGAGAGCCTTTAGCACCTCTCTTTCAGTCTCTCCAAGACCGAGCAAAAGGCTCGATTTTGTGGGAATTCCCGTAGATGCAGCTTCGCTCAGGGTTTGCAGGCTCTTATCGTAGGAAGCTCGTTGATCGCGCACAGACTGCAAGCGGCGAACAGTTTCTATGTTATGGGCAAGAACGTCCGGCTTTGCAGATAATACTTCCTCAAGCTCCTGTCCGATATAGTCTGGAATTAGGACTTCTACTCGAGTAGATGGACTAAGGTTGCGGATTGCGTGGATACAAGCCGAAAAATGACTTGCACCGCGATCGGGTAGATCATCTCGATCCACAGAAGTTATCACCGCGTAAGAGAGACCTAGCGATTTTACCGCCTCCGCCAGGTGTTGCGGTTCTTCCGGGTCCAGAGGCTTGCCAAATCTAGCAGCTTTTACAGCACAGAAGCGACAGCCGCGAGTACAAGTGTCTCCCATAATCATGAAGGTCGCTGTTCCAGAACCCCAACATTCTCCTTTGTTGGGACAATGCGCCTCATCGCATACAGTATGAAGACCATGACTTGCTAGTACTTCTTCGACATGACGCCAATTTTGGCCATGCGGAAGCTGTACTTTGAGCCAGGATGGCTTTGGGCGGGCAATTGATGTTCTCATTGATATATTATAGACGGATCTGCGAAAAATGTCATGGTGGATCGTGATTGACTGCAGATTATATGGTTCTATTATGATTAAGGTTGCTATTCGCTGCAAAAAAGTAAGGAAAGGAGAGATCTCGATATGCAAATTCCGCAGACATTGAGGCTCGATGATGAAAAAGGCGAATTGATCATTCTCGATCAAACCATGCTACCAAACGAGATTAAGTACTTAGGGCTCTCGAAAACAGAGGAAATCTGGGAAGCGATAAAAACTCTTCGAGTTCGAGGTGCTCCAGCGATAGGCATAGCAGCGGCATACGGTGTATATCTGGCCGTCCGGAATGCCCAGCCTTCAACCATGGAAGATGCGCTGCGAATATTCATGGAAGCTCGAGCCTACCTTGCTACTTCAAGACCCACGGCGGTCAATCTTTTCTGGGCCCTTGATAGGATGCAGAAACGACTAGAAGAAGAAATATCGCAATCTTCGGTGCAGAGGCTTTGTGCTGCGCTAAGAGAGGAGGCCGATGCTATTCGCCACGAGGATGCACAAGTGTGCAGATGTATCGGCGAAAACTCTCTATTGCTCCTCGAAAGAGGATGGGGTCTTATCACCCATTGTAATGCCGGAGTCCTTGCCACCTCAGAGTATGGAACAGCACTCGCTCCAATCTATCTTGGACAGGAAAGAGGCTATGGTTTTCGAGTATTCGCCGACGAGACAAGGCCATTGCTGCAGGGAGCTCGCCTGACCGCATGGGAACTAATGCAAGCAGAGGTTGATGTCACTTTAATCTGCGATAATATGGCAGCGAGTGTCATGAAAAAAGGTTGGGTGCAAGCTGTGCTTGTAGGCTGTGATCGCATTGCAGCCAATGGAGATACGGCGAATAAGATAGGAACTCTAGGGCTTGCCATTCTTGCGGCGCATTTTGGAATTCCTTTCTATGTCCATGCGCCGAGATCGACAATAGATATGGATTGCGAAACAGGACTCGAAATCGAAATAGAGGAACGTCCTAGTGAAGAAATCACGACAAGGTGGTATGAAAAGCCAATGGCTCCAAAGGATGTTAAGGTATTCAATCCTGCATTCGATGTAACGGATGCGGAGCTAATAACCGCTATAATCACGGAAAAAGGCATCGCTCGGCAGCCATACAATCGATCATTGAGAGCAATGATGAATTGATATTATCGAGATAGAAAATCGAATTCTTGCTGTATCGAGGAGGGAGGCTGATTCTTTTCTCTTAGCATTTCACGCAACATTTCTGGATTTTCAAGCTTCTGGCCTTCGATCGAGTATCCAGACCTATAAAATTCATCTGGTGAAGTCTTCCCATTGATGGTGATAAAGCAAGCGGTCTTTCGAGTCGGTATGTGTAGCTTTTTCAGCGATGAGAATTCCAACCTTCCATTCTTGCGCATCTGCAGTATTCTGCGTGCAGCTTTAGGTCCAATGCCAGGAATGTGCAGAAGCTCTTCATAGTCTGCCGTCATAAGTTCAACAGGAAAAAGCTCCAAATGTCGCAAAGCCCATGAAGTCTTTGGATCCAAATCTTCATCGAGAGAGTCTTGCTCCTCGAACAGTTCGATCGGTTCAAAGCCGTACCAGCGGAAAAGCATATCCGCCTGGTAGAGTCGGTACTCTCGGATATATGGCGGGGCAGCTAATCTAGGTAAAGAAGGATCCGTTCCATCAGGTCGAAAAGCCGAATAATAGACTCTCCGTACATCGAAATCTCTATAGAGATGATATGCAAGCGAAAGGATGGTGTTATCTGATTCAGGGCTTGCTCCGACGATGAGCTGGGTTGTCTGGCCTGCAGACATCTCTGCTGCCTGATCGTTCACGCTGATTTTCTGAAGAGGTTTCTTTGATCGATTTGGTTCCTCGAGCTCACGAAGCCTTCCATATATCGTCATCATGGGAGAGAGAATAGAATCGGCTGATTTATCGGGCGCAATGCGGACAAGACTTTCTTCGGTAGGCAGCT
Source organism: Spirochaetes bacterium ADurb.Bin110 (assembly GCA_002070755.1). Next base: position 3,016 of record MWDY01000221.1, read on the forward strand.
CGATATTGACGGACACTCGAGTAGCATAGCGCATAGCTAGCTTCACAAGTTCCGGCGAAGCCCCCGGTATAACTTTTAGGTGCAGATATCCTTTGTATCCATAGCGCTCGCGTAAAGTTTGCGCAGTCCACACAAGCCTTTCCATTGTATTGTCTGGAGTGCCGATGACTCCAGAAGAGATGAAAGCGCCCGAAATAATGCCTCTTGCATTGAAATCCGCAATAGTGCGCGCAAGCTCTTCAGGCTGGAATGAGGCCCGCTTTATATTCGAGCTACGACGATTGACACAGTAAGCACAGTTATAAGAGCAGGCATTCGAGAGCAAGATCTTCAGTATAGGGACGCTTCCCCCTCCTAAACGCTTGACCTTGCAAATATTATAGGCAGCATCCTGGCAGATTTCTGATTTAGCATTGCACGAGCTATTAATTTCGGGGAACTTTGTCTCTGGGTGATCTATTAGGGGAGTTGGGGCAGCCGCATCCCAGTCGGCTGCTTGCGAAAGGATATGAAATCTATCAAGATAATTCATTTACTAAACATAAGTTTAGTAATAGTATTGTTATCTGTCAATCCTTGATCAAAATAAGCTTTCCAATTCCAAAATAGCTTCTTCTGGTTTTTGAATAATAGAGCAAAATAATAGAAAAGCCCTCTTTCGAGGGCTTAGCATGTTTTTCTAGCGGGAGAGGGGATTGAACCCACGACCCAGCGGATATGAGCCGCTTGCTCTGCCAACTGAGCTATCCCGCCATGCAGGTGGTTGTATATCTCAAAAATGCCCCTTGGTCAATACCTTGTAAGATTTTGAACTCTAGGGCTATAATTTGCAAGATCTTTGAAGTTGGGGTTTGAATGGCCGATTGGCGTGACCAAAAATATATAGAGGTGTTTGATGGGACACTGAATGGCCTACAACGTCGTCGTGCTGTTGATCCCGCCTTTTCGATTGAAGATGTAGAAAACCAACTTGTACACCTATATGTCTTAGATGGAAATGATTGGTTAGGCCGTGGTGCGCTTGGTGATCTAGTCTCAGAGGCCACAATTGCAGCCTACGAGCTGTTCATCGAAGAATGGAGAATTGAAAAAGGGGGAAAGAATGGCTGTTGAGATTAGAAAAGTCGAAAGCCAGAGAGATTTGAAGCGATTCATAGACTTTCCTGTGCACCTTTATTGGGATCAACCAAACTATGTGCCAGCTCCTCGCTTTGATGAGATGCGGACACTCAGCAAGG